>JBBRMH010000104.1:0-14481 GCA_038230935.1 Burkholderiales bacterium
ATGGGCACTGCCACCAGACGAACCAAATCTGGCCAATCGGCTCCGCCGTCCTGCGTCACCGTGAGCCATTTGTCAGCGTAAAACACATTGCTGACATGCGCGATGCCGAACAGCGCGCAAGCGAGTGCATCGCCCTTCGCCTGCTCGGCGTTCTCATAGGAACGGGTGATGCCCCAGGTCAGCGGCTCGTGGAGGATGAACTTCACTGCGTCTGGATTGGGCGTGTCTTCGATATCCTTGATTTTTGGCATCTCAATCTCCTGACAATTGGGCTGCGTTGCCGGTAGGTGCCAACACAGGGTCTGTGCCGACCTCGGTCGAGGCACTGCCGACCGAGTTGAATGCGGCGTGCAGTGTGTGCCAGGGCAAAATCGCGCATTTGACGCGTGTTGGAAGGTCACATACACCGGCGAATACCGCCAGCCTTCCGATGTGATTCGGGCTGTCAAGCTTGAGCTTTCCAGTGGCCATGGCAAGAAATTCCTGAATCAGAACTTCTGCGTCAACACGCGGTTTTCCTTTGATGGCGACGGTCATCATGGACGCCGATGCCTTGCAAATCGCGCATGACTCGCCATCGAAGGCAATACCATCGACGCAATCATCCTTGATATGGAGCGCCACACTGATGTGATCACCGCACAACGGGTTGTGGCCTGCCGCATGGTGGGTCGGGTTATCAAGCGTGCCGTAGTTGCGCGGCTTCTTGTTGTGGTCGAGGATGACCTCCTGGTACAGCGCCTTGTAGTTGGCCATCACGCAAACACCTTCTGCACGCTGCGAATGCCGGCGATCAGTGCATCGACCTCTGCCAGTGTGTTGTAGAACGCAAACGAGGCGCGCGAGGTGGCCGGCACTTTGAAGCGCTGCATCACAGGCTGTGCGCAGTGGTGACCTGTGCGCACCGCGATGCCCTCCTCATTGAGCAGGGTGCCGATGTCGTGCGGATGTACGCCATCGATGGTGAACGATATGACCGCGGCCTTGTTTTTGGCGGTGCCGAGAATACGTACGCCCGGCATGCGTGTCATTTGTTCGGTGGCGTAATCGAGCAGATCGAGTTCATGCGCGGCGATGGCGTCCATGCCGATGGCCGAAAGGTAATCAACGGCAGCGCCCAGCCCGATAGCGGCTGCAATCGGCGGCGTTCCGGCCTCGAATTTTTGCGGAATGGCGTTGTAAGTGGTTTTCTCAAAAGTCACCGACAAAATCATGTCACCGCCGCCCTTGACGGGCTGCATTTTTTCAAGCAGTTCGGCCTTGCCATACAGCACACCGATACCCGTTGGTCCACACAATTTGTGGCCCGAGAAGGCGTAGAAGTCGCAATCCAGATCCTGCACATCGACCTGCAGGTGCGGCACCGCCTGCGCCCCATCAACCAGCACCGGCACGCCGTGGGCATGTGCGAATGCGATCATCTGCTTGATCGGATTGACGCTGCCGAGCGCGTTGGAGACATGTATCACGCTCACAAATCGGGTGCGCGCGTTGAACAGATTTTCGTATTCGCCGATCAGCAGTTCACCGGCATCGTTGATTGGTACCACGCGGATTTTCGCGCCGGTTTCTTCAGCCAGCATCTGCCACGGAACGATGTTTGAATGGTGCTCCAGCGTGGTCAGAATGATCTCGTCACCGGCTTTGATGAACTTGCGGCCGTATCCGTGCATCACCAGGTTGATGGCATCGGTGGTGCCACTGGTGAAGATCACCTCACGGTTTTCGGCTGCGTTGATAAAGCGCTGCAGCTTGCATCGGGCAGCCTCGTATTCGCGGGTTGCCGTCTCCGACAAATA
Source organism: Burkholderiales bacterium (assembly GCA_038230935.1). Taxonomy (GTDB): domain Bacteria; phylum Pseudomonadota; class Gammaproteobacteria; order Burkholderiales; family Burkholderiaceae_C; genus Polaromonas. Next base: position 1,800 of record JBBRMH010000104.1, read on the forward strand.
ATGTACTGCGCGGTGGATATTGGCATGCTCGCTCGTCTGGTAGCGGACCAGGCGGTCGATCACCTGCCGAGGCATCTGACTGGACGCGGCGTTGTCCAGATAGACCAGCGGTTTGCCATCGATTTGCAGTTTGAGGATAGGAAAATCGGCGCGTATGCGATCAACATCAAAGACACGGATAGCGCTCGCCAATGGGCGGGCAAGTTCTGCCAGGACTGCGCTCATGGCTGGCCTCCGGTGTGCTCCAGCACACGCTGCTGGAGCTGGTGTTTGAGCGAGTCCACCTGAATGCGATCAATGATCTCACCGGCAAACGCATAGGTCAGCAGGCTGCGTGCGGTGGCGTCTGACAGGCCCCGGCTCTTCAAGTAAAAAACTTCATCGCTATCGAGCTGGCCGATAGTTGCGCCATGCACGCATTTCACGTCGTCGGCGAAAATCTCCAGCTGCGGTTGGGTATCCACATGGGCCTTGCTGGTCAGAAGCAGGTTGCGGCTTGATTGCACCGAATCCGTACGCTGGGCGCCCGGGCGCACCAGGACCCTGCCGTTGAACACCGCATGCGCGCTGCCGCCGACGATGCACTTGTGCAACTGGCGACTCACGCCGTGCGGCTGTGCGTGGTCGATGGTGGTATGGGTGTCGGCCAGCTGGTTGGCTGCAATCAGTGTCAACCCATCGACTGCGCACTGGGCACCTTCTCCGGCCAGAAATACGTCGAGGTTGTAGCGCGAAATCTTCGCACCCAACACGATGCTCACCGATTGGTAACTGCTCGAACCACCCAGCGACACAGCACAATTGGCAATATGGAAGGCATGTGCGCCTTCACGCTGAATCCGGATGTGATTGACGCGCGCATTGTCCTGCAGCACGATCTCGGTCAGCGCATTGGTGAAATGCGCCTCTTCTTGCCAGCGCGGCTGGTACAACACGACGTAATCCTCGACCACCGTCACCACGCTACCCGACTCGGCAACCACAAGGCAACGGGGAAAACTGACCACATCTCTTTGCGTTGCAATGAAAAGCAGATGCACTGGCGCTGCAGGCTCAACGTTGCGCGGCAGCACAATGACTGCTGCGTCGTGCATAAAAGCCGTATTGAGTGCTGCGAATACGTTGTCGCGCAAGCTGGTGTGACGGCCAAGATGTGCTTCGATCGCTGTGGCGTGCGTGGCAAGGGCTGTCGCAAGGTCAGACACCACGATACCGCTGTCTGAAGCCGCCGGGGTCGGACTTGACAGTTGCGGCGCATAGATGCCATCCACAAACACCAGTCGATTGGTTGCTTCTTCAATATGAAAATGGGCGATATCGGCGGCTTCCAGAAAGCTTGCGCTGAGTGCCGGAGAAAACGACAGTTGGGTGAGCTGTGAAATATCGGTAAAGCGCCACGCCTCGTCGCGCAGTGTGGGCAACTTCAGCACGTCGAGTCGATTGGCTGCCTCAGCGCGCAGGGCGTTGATCCGGGGCAACGGGCTGGGTGGCAGTTGCGGCTGGCTTTCCAGCAGCGTTTCGAGGTAGCCCGAAGCGGCTCGGCAAATAGCATTAACTGCACTCATGGCGTCACCTCTTCACCCCGCGTCTCGCCCGCCGCCTGGTAGTCTGCGGCGACCCAGTCGTAGCCACGCGCCTCCAGCTCAAGTGCCAGTTCTTTGCCACCGGTCTTGATGATGCGGCCCGCGTCCATGACGTGAACAAAATCGGGCACGATGTAGTTGAGCAATCGCTGGTAGTGCGTCACCAAAACAATGGCGTTGTCTTTGTTGGCGAGTTGATTCACGCCCTGTGAGACGATTCTGAGCGCGTCGATGTCGAGGCCGGAATCGGTCTCATCAAGAATCGCCAGACGGGGTTCGAGCAGCGCCATTTGCAAGATTTCGTTGCGCTTTTTCTCACCACCAGAGAAGCCCTCGTTGACACTGCGGTCCAGAAAGTCCGGGCTCATCTCCAGCAGCTTCATTTTCTCGCGCACGAAGTCGTCAAATTCGAGCGGGTCGAGTTCTTCCTTGCCACGCTGCGCCTGCACCGTGTTGTAGGTGAGTCTCAGAAACTGACTGTTTGCGACACCGGGTATCTCGATCGGATACTGAAAGGCCAGAAACACCCCGGCACGGGCGCGCTCCTCGGGCGCAAGCTCGAACAGATTCTTGCCTTCGAACAGCACGCTGCCGCCCGTGACTTCATAAGCCGTGTGACCGGCCAGAACCTTGGCAAAGGTGCTTTTACCCGAGCCGTTCGGCCCCATGACGGCGTGTACCTCACCGCTCTTGACGGTGAAGTCCAGCCCTTTCAGAATTTCGATCCCGTTGACGGTTGCGCGCAGCCCACGCACTTCGAGTATGGTTTTGCTGTTCTGGTAAATCATCCGACACTTCCTTCTAATTTAAAGCTGAGCAGCTTGGTCGCTTCGACTGCAAACTCCATGGGTAATTGTTGAAAAACGTCTTTGCAAAACCCGTTGATGATCATCGACACGGCAGCCTCGCCGCTGACGCCGCGCTGCGCGAAATAGAACAATTGGTCCTCGCCTATTTTTGAGGTCGAGGCCTCGTGCTCAACCTGGGCCATGTTGTTGCGTACCTGGATGTAGGGGAAGGTGTTGGCGCTGCACTGGTCACCAATCAGCATCGAGTCGCATTGGGAATAATTGCGCGCGCCGGCGGCGGTCGGTGCAATTTTGACGAGACCGCGGTAGCTGTTACTGGAGCGACCAGCCGAGATGCCTTTGCTGACGATGGTGCTGCGGGTGTTCTTGCCAAGGTGGATCATCTTGGTGCCGGTATCGGCCTGCTGCAGATGGTTGGTGACCGCAACCGAATAGAACTCGCCCACCGAGTTGTCGCCCCGCAGGATGACGGACGGATACTTCCAGGTAATTGCCGATCCAGTCTCCACCTGGGTCCAGGAAATGCGTGAGTTGACGCCTTTGGCCAGGCCGCGCTTGGTCACAAAGTTATAAACGCCACCCATGCCTTTTTCGTCACCTGCATACCAGTTCTGCACCGTCGAGTATTTGATGTCGGCGTTGTCGAGCGCCACCAGTTCAACTACCGCCGCATGCAACTGGTTGGAGCTGAAGGCCGGTGCTGTACAGCCTTCCAGGTAAGAGACTGACGCGCCTTCTTCAGCGATGATCAAGGTGCGCTCGAACTGCCCGGTTTCCTCGGTGTTGATGCGGAAGTAGGTCGATAAATCCATCGGGCACTTGACGCCCCTGGGGATGAAGCAGAACGAGCCGTCGGTGAACACTGCCGAGTTGAGTGCGGCGTAAAAGTTGTCGCCGGTCGGCACGACCGTACCCAGGTATTTCTGCACCAGTGCGGGGTGCTTCAGCACGGCCTCTGACATCGAGCAGAAAATGACGCCGACCTCGGCCAGCTTGTGCTTGTAGGTGGTCGCGACCGACACGCTGTCGAAAATGACATCGACCGCAACGCCAGCCAGTGCCATGCGCTCATGCAGGGGTACACCCAGCTTCTCGAAGGTGCGCAGCAATTCAGGATCGACTTCATCCATACTTTTCAGCTTCGGCTTCTGCCTGGGTGCGGCGTAGTAGCTGATTGCCTGATAGTCAATTTTCGGGTAATGGACGTTGGGCCACGTCGGTTCGTCCATCTTCAGCCACGCGGCATAAGACTTGAGCCTGAACGCGAGCAGCCACTCTGGTTCGTTCTTTTTGGCTGAAATCATGCGGATGGTGTTTTCAGTCAGCCCTTTTGGAGCCACATCAGACTCGATGTTCGTGATGAACCCGTGTTTGTAGGGCTGACTCACCAGATTCTGGATATTTTGCAGTACTGCGCTCATGGTTTGGTTCCTGAGTTAAGCCACAAAGAACGACTGGCCGCCGCAGGTATTTGCCTTGGGCTGCCTGGCGCGGTCATGGTGCGGCCTCTGTTTTTTTGGCATCAGGCCTGGTCTTTTTCACATTGAAACTCTCGCCGCAACCGCATTCACTGTCAACATTGGGGTTGTCAAACCTGAACATCTGCTTGAGTCCTTCGGTGACAAAGTCAATGCGTGAGCCGTCGAGAAACACCAGGCTGTCCGCATCTATCAACACGTGGGCACCGTGGGACTCGAAGCTGCGATCGTTCGCGCGAATTTCTTCGGCAATGTCGAAGGTATGCGCCAAGCCGGTGCAGCCCACTTTTCTAACGCCGATGCGCAGGGCAATCCCTTTGCCGTGTTTTGCAAGCTGGCGTTGAATCTGCTTTGCCGCATTTTCAGTCAATGTAATTGCCATGGTTCGAGCTCCGGGGTAAGCAAATAGAATTGCAGAATACCCAGAACAGAGGTTTAATGTAGTATCGAAACGAAATTACATTGTCATCAAAGTGGTTTCTAAACGCTACCATGTGAATGTTGTCAAGGAGCTGGAAATGAACAGTCGCGCTATTGCAGAGTTGGTATTTCACCTGGGGCGCATAGCCTCGGGCGAGGGCTTGGTAGAGGGGCTCACGGCAGCGCAGTGGGCGGTGCTCAGATACTTCGCACAGGCCAACCGCTTTTCGCGAACGCCATCCGCTTTCGCCGCGTTCCATGGGACAACCCGAGGTACAGCGTCGCAGACGATCAAGAGCCTCGAAGCCCAGGGTCACCTGACACGCGTGCGGTCAGAGGACGACCGGCGCAGTGTCCAGCTCGTCCTGACTGAGCAGGCAAAGGGCATTCTTGCGAACGATCCCTTCGAGTCCCTGGTTCGTGCGGCGCAGTCGCTATCGCCCAGTGTCCAGGGAAACTTTGCTACTGCATTGCAGCGCATGCTCGCCCAGGTGGCGCAAGAAAGAGGCAAACAACCCTTTGGCACCTGTACGTCGTGTCAACACCTGCAAAGCGATGGCTGCAGCCGGAAAAAGCAGACGACTTATGCATGCGGGTTCACGAGCGAGCCCCTGCGCCCGGAAGAACTCGACGGGGTCTGCATCAACTTCATTCCGGGTAAAGCCACCACGGTCAAGGCAGGCAGCACCGGAGCTGCATTGCGTTGAGTCCGTTTCCCGCATCAGCAGCCAATCATGCAGGGAGCTGGTATGTCCCAGAGACTGAGCTGCTTTGGCAAAAACCCGGCTGGCCCAAAAGGTGACCATGCGCCGTTAACAGTCGATGCCGACTTTGCAATTTAACGGCAGGCGTGCCCACCCCAGAAAGCGCTGGTTCAGGTAACGGGTCAGTGGCTTTTCCAGATAAAAGTACAGCAATACACCGACCACCAGACAAACTGCCATGGCCGTTGCTGCAAACGCAAGAGCGTTCAGGCTGCTGCCAGCGGTGCCAGCAAGGCGTACCCAGATGACCCGAAAAACGCCCAGCGTGAATATGTGGCTCAAATAAATGGCATAGGTGGCATCGCCCAAAACTCTCAAGCTGTGGTTCTTCCAGCGTAAAAACCCGGTGTTCAACGTACCCGCCACAATCAAACTGGCACCCGCAATATCGGCATATTTGCTGACTGTTGCCACGCTGTTCAATACCAGCAGCAACCAGCCCAGTAAAAAAACCGCAATGCCTACAGGCACCGTCAAACCCTCACGCTGGGCCAGCCAGAGCTTTCCAAGCACGACACCGGCCACAAACTCCAGCAAAAGCGGGCTGGTGTAGGTCGTCAACAGGGCCGAGTCAAACGGGCCAGCGACCACGCCCGGCACTACCAGCGCCACGATAGATACGCCAACTGCCTTGGGCTGTAGCGTTTTTGGCAGCATCAGCGTCAGCACAAAAATCACATAAAAAAACATTTCAAAGTTCAGCGTCCAGCCAGGAACCAGCAGCGGAAAAACCCTGTCCGGAAAAGACAGTGAATAGTGCGGTGTGAACAACAGGCTTTGAAAGAAAGTGGCCGGTGTGACAACCAGCGTTTTGAACAAGCTGGGGGCCACCCACCAGATCAGGCACATCAACGCTGTGAGCAGCCAGTACAGCGGTGCCACCCGAATCATGCGGCGCAGCATGAACTCACCGGGCCGCATGGAAGAATGGGCTGTGGTGACGTACATGATGAAGCCACTGATGACAAAAAAAACGTCCATCCCAGATGCGCCGAACGAGCCGGGCAGATAGCCTTAAAAGTCCGGTATCTGTGCCTTGATATGGTGAAAAACCACCATCATCGCGGCGATTCCCCGCAGGTACTGGATGGGCAGTACCGTGCCCTGGCTGGGTTTGGGTGTCATTGCAAAGTGGCTTTTATTTGTACGTTGTCGGGCCATGGTGTTCTGGTCCGGTACAGCCTTGACGCGCCGTGGCATGGATTTTTATTATCCCGTCCAGGAGCTGGGCAGGGTGCAAATTTTGCAGACACCGAGGCACGAGAGAGCACAACCGGCAGGCCGAACCCGGCGCTTGCATATCTGGAACTTTTTTAGAAGCGGGTGTTTTACCTACAAAACCGTGGGCCTTGTGCTTGTTTTCAAAGCGCTTTGACGGTGTTACCGTGGAAAATAGCCGGGTCAACGCGATCACGCTTTCGCCCGTAATTTCTTTCCTATTTTTCCAACGCCCAGCTCGCCGCAAACGCGCTGGCAACACAAAGGCAACACATGAATATTTTGATGGTTCTTACCTCACACGACCAGCTCGGCAACACGGGCAAAAAAACCGGCTTCTGGCTGGAAGAGTTTGCCGCGCCTTATTACGTCTTCAAAGACGCAGGTGCCAACATCACCGTGGTCTCACCCAAAGGCGGCCAGCCGCCCCTTGACCCGAAAAGCGATGCAGCAGATGCACAGACCGACGCCACACGCCGCTTCAAGGCAGACACCGCCGCGCAAGCCGTGCTGGCCCATACCGGCAAACTCTCTGGCGTAGCGAGTGCGTCGTTCGACGCGGTGTTTTACCCCGGCGGCCACGGACCGTTGTGGGATTTGGCTGAAGACGCCGACTCTATCAAACTGATTGAGTCAATGGCGGCTGCGGGCAAAACCGTTTCAGCCGTGTGCCATGCACCCGGCGTGTTGCGCCACACCAAGGCTGTTGACGGCTCACCGATGGTCAAGGGTAAAAAAGTCACCGGCTTTACCAACACCGAAGAAGCGGCTGTAGAACTTACCAACATTGTGCCTTTTCTGGTGGAAGACATGCTGGTGAAAAACGGCGGTATGTACAGCAAAGGTGCAGACTGGCAGCCGTATGTGGTGACTGACGGCAAGCTGATCACAGGTCAAAACCCGGCGTCGTCTGAAGCTGCGGCCCACGCGGTTCTGAGCCAGCTCAAAAGCGCCTCATCGCACGCCGCCTGACTAAGCTGACCCAGCCCCATCAACCCATTTTTAAAAAAGAACCCATGGCCTATCAAAGCACCAACCCCTACACCGGCAAAGTCGAAAAAACCTTTGACGATATCAGCCCCGCACAACTTGAAGAAAAACTCAAGTGTGCCGACGCGTGCTTTCAATCCGACTGGCGCGATCGCAGCTTTGCTGCCCGTGCAGTGATTTTGAAAAGTGCCGCCGCGCTGATGCGCGAGCGCGCGCAAGCATTTGCAGAACTCATCACGCTGGAGATGGGCAAACTGATACCGCAAAGTCTGGGCGAAGTCGCGCTGAGCGCCGCTATTCTTGACTATTACGCTGACCATGCCGAGAAATTTCTGGCGACCGAGCAACTGACCACACCCAGAGGCGAAGCCATGGTGGAAAGCAGCCCGATAGGCGTTCTGTTTGGCGTCGAGCCCTGGAACTACCCCTACTACCAGATTGCCCGCTTTGCCGCGCCCAACCTGATGGCAGGCAACGTGGTGATGGTCAAGCACGCCTCCAGCGTGCCGCAATGCGCACTGGCCTTCGAGAAGCTGCTGCAGGAAGCCGGTGCCCCAGAGGGTGCCTACACCAACCTGTTTATCTCCAAGGACCAGGTCGCCCAGATGATTGAAGACCCGCGCATTCGTGGTGTGGCACTGACTGGCAGCGAAGCCGCAGGTGCCATCGTCGCGGCGCAAGCGGGTAAACACCTGAAGAAAACCACGCTGGAGCTGGGCGGTAGCGACGCGTTCATCGTGCTGGAAGATGCCGACCTCGACAAGGCCGTCAAACACGCCATCAGCGGGCGCATGGGCAATTCTGGTCAGGCCTGCACAGCGTCCAAGCGCTTCATTGTGGTGGACGCACTGGCAGACCGCTTTCTGGAGAAATTTCAGGCAGCGCTTGACCAGTTCAAGCCCGGCGACCCGATGGACAAAGCCACCACACTGGCCCCGCTGTCTTCCGCACAGGCCCTCGAGAACCTGCTCAAACAGGTCGACGGTGCAGTTCAGCATGGCGCACGCGTGCTGGTGGGCGGCAAACGCATTGAAGGCCATGCAGGCGCTTTCATGCAGCCTACGGTGATTACCGATATTCAGGCAGACAACCCGGCTTTCAAGGAAGAGTTTTTCGGCCCGGTGGCCATGTTCTTTCGGGTAGCCGATGAGGACGCGGCTGTGCTACTTGCCAACAATTCACCGTTTGGTCTGGGCGGCTCGGTCTTCACGCAAGACATTGAGCGCGGCAAACGCGTGGCCCGCAAGATCGACACCGGCATGATGTTCATCAACTCGGGCGCAGTATCGTCGCCTGAGCTGCCTTTTGGGGGTGTCAAAAACTCAGGCTATGGCCGCGAATTGTCGGGCGCGGGCATTCAGGAGTTTGTCAACAAAAAGTTGATTCGGGTGAACTGACTCGACTCACAAAAATCGCCGTCCGTACGCATGGCAGCGGCACCACTGGACTGGGTGACAACACCGCAGTCAGCAAAGACAGCCTGCGGGTGCATGCCGTGGGTGCGGGGGGCCAACAAGATGCGTTGAAAAACGCGTCCCGCCAGTACCGCAAGCCCAGGTCCTACTGGGCCAGTTTCATTGTTCCTACAAGTGCTGCAAACGGCTCCCTCTACATTGGCTGGGCAACCTGCATGCTTTTACCAATGATTGGATGTACCTGATGAGCAACGATGGTTTGAATGAAAACACGGCTGGCCCCAGCGGCGGTTGGGGTTCCGTGCTGGGCATGGCCCAAATCATGCTGCGGGAAAAGCCGTCCCCGGCCGTGCTGCAAACGCTGGTGCGGCTCAACAAGCCTGGCGGGCTGATGTGCACCTCATGCGCCTGGGGAAAGTCCAAAAAGCCCCACACGCTTGAATTTTGTGAAAACGGTGCCAAGGCCACGATCTGGGAGCTGACCAGTGCGCGCTGCACGCCCGAGTTTTTTACCCGGTACACGCTCAGCGAACTCAGGCAATGGCCAGACTACGACCTGGAAATGCAGGGTCGTCTGACCCATCCGCTGCGTTATGACGAAGCCACTGACAAGTATGTAGCCGTTTCCTGGGAAGACGCATTCGCCGGGATTGGTGCCCAGCTCGGCGAACTCGATCCTAAGTCGGTTGTGTTCTACACCTCGGGTCGTGCAAGTCTCGAAACCAGTTACCTGTTTTCATTGTTTGCCCGGATGTACGGGCACAACAACTTGCCCGACAGCTCCAACATGTGCCATGAGACGACATCTGTGGGCCTGAAAAACGTCATCGGCTCGCCCGTCGGCACCTGCGTTCTGGAGGACTTCGAGCATTGTGATGCGATCTTTTATTTCGGGCAAAACCCGGGCACCAACAGCCCGCGTTTTCTGCACCCGTTGCAGGAAGCAGTCCGACGGGGTTGCAAGATCATCACATTCAATCCCGTGCTGGAAAAAGGCCTGATCGAGTTTGTCAATCCGCAAGCGCCGCTGGAAATGCTCACCAACTCCCCGACAAAACTCTCCTACATGTACCTGCAGGTCAGGCCGGGCGGTGACATCGCGGCGTTGATGGGGCTGGCCAAGCACATTTTTGCAGTCGATGCCGAATGCACCGGGCGTGGCGAGCCCTCGGTGCTTGACCTGACGTTCATTGAAGAACACACCGCAGGGTTCGATGCATTTCGCACGCAAGCCGAGGCCAGCGACTGGCTTGAAATTGAGGTGCAAAGCGGGCTGACGCGTGCCGATCTGCAAGCCGCAGCGGATGTCTATATCGCCGCAAAAAATACGATTGCGGTTTACGGCATGGGGCTGACACAGCACGTTCACGGCACGCAGACCATTGGCATGCTGGTTAACTTGCTGCTGCTCAAAGGCAATATCGGGCGCACGGGCGCGGGCATTTCACCCGTGCGGGGTCACTCGAATGTGCAGGGTCAGCGCACCGTGGGTATTTCGGAAAAGCCGGCGCTGGTGCCGCTGGACAAGCTGGCCGAGATGTTCGGGTTTGAGCCCCCGCGCGAGCAAGGCAGAACCACGGTTGAAGTCTGCGAAGGCGTCGTGGATGGCTCGGTCAAAGCGTTCGTGGGCCTGGGCGGCAACTTCGTGCGGGCCATTCCTGACCAAAGCCGGATGGAGGCCGCCTGGCCCGGCATGGCCTTGACGGTACAAATAGCCACCAAGCTCAACCGCAGTCACCTGGTCAATGGCCGTTCGGCCTGGCTGCTGCCGTGCCTGGCGCGCTCCGAGCAGGATATGCAGGCCGGCGGCGAACAGTCGGTGTCGATAGAAGACAGTTTTAGCCATGTGCATGGCTCCACAGGCAAACGCGAGCCTGCCAGTGAGATGCTGCTCTCTGAGCTGGCCATCGTCACCGGGCTGGCAAAAGCCACGCTGCCGCCGCACCCCCAGTGGCGCTGGGACGACTGGACTGCTGACTACGCCGTGGTGCGCGATTTGATTGCGCAAACCTACCCGGACGAGTTCTACAACATGAGCGAACGCATGGTGGAGGCGGGTGGCTTCTACCGTGGAAACGCGGCACGCATGCGCCAGTGGAAGACCGATGTGGGCAAAGCCAAATTCACCGTGCCCGACGTCATGTCAGCACTTGGCGTGGGCGATGCACCAGGCCGCTTTCATCTGATCACAATGCGCTCGAACGACCAGTTCAACACCACCATTTACGGCCACAGCGACCGGCACCGTGGCCTCGAAGGTGACCGCGCCATCGTATTGATGTGCCCCGAAGACATGCTGAGCCAAGGACTGCATGCGGGTGATGTCGTGAGCCTCGTGGGAGATGCTGGTGACGACGAAGTGCGCGAGGTCAAAGGCTTGCGGCTGACACCGTTCTCGCTGCCAAGAGGCTGCATCGGTGGGTATTACCCCGAAATGAACCCGCTGATACCGCTGTGGTACCACGACAAGGATTCAAAAACCCCGGCGTCAAAAGGCGTGCCCGTGCGCATTCGCATGCAACAGCGTGCGGCAGACGCAGTCGCAGATGAAGAGCGCCAGTCAGCCAGCATGTCATGAACCCGCTGCTTGATGAAACTCCGGTGAGCTACACCGTCAATGACGTGGCGATGGCGGGTGCGCGGCGTGTGCCGGTTTTACGCTGGCGTGAGAGCCATCTGCGTGAGCTGGACGACTGGGTGTCTGAAGAGGTTCCGGTGGCGCTTGAATTCAACGGTATCTCGCATGCCGTCATGCTGGCAACCCCATGTGACCTGGAAGACTTTGCACTCGGGTTTGGCATCAGCGAAGGTATTTTTGCAAGTGCAGCCGATCTGTACGGGTGCGAGGTGGCCCAGAGCAACTTGGGCATCACCGTGCGCACGGAGGTGTCGTCGCGCAGCTTCAACACCCTCAAGCACAGGCGGCGTACCCTGGCTGGGCGCACGGGCTGCGGTGTTTGCGGCGTGGAGAGCCTGGTGCAAGTGTGTCGTGCAGTGCCCACCATCCTGTCAGAGCGCCACTTTCAGGGTCAAGCGATCGTGCGTGCCATGCGGTCCATGCGTGCCCAGCAAAACCTGAACAAACTGACCGGCTCCATGCATGCTGCGGCCTGGTGCAATGCAGACGGTGAGGCAGTTCTACTGCGTGAAGATGTCGGGCGGCACAATGCACTTGACAAGCTCATTGGCGCTTTGACCCGTGCCAGTTTGGCTACTGAAGAGGGCTTTATCGCAGTCACCAGCAGGGCCAGCATTGAAATGGTTCAAAAAGCGGCAACAGCAGGCGTGCCTTTGATGGCCGCTATCTCGGCTCCCACACAGCTTGCAGTGACCACGGCGCAGCTTGCAGGCATGACGCTTGCAGGCCTGGTCCGCCAGGATGATCTTGTGTTGTATGCACACCCGCAACGGGTGTTATTTTCTGCACTTGCCTGCCTGTAGTCATGTAGCCATGAAGCCACAGGCTGTGAACCGCGCTTTTAAGCGTGCCTCAAGTGACGGCGCGATGCTTTCGTGGCTGCTGTTTCACAACGGGTTTGTGACCAAAGACCAAATAAACCGCCTTTCCCATAGATCCGAATGCTATAAATTAAATAGCTGCCTGTGCAGGAAAAGCGTGGGCCAGGAGCCTTTTTCTCATAAAAGTAGCAGCTTCATATTTGCTGATTCGCATGGCTTTGCAGGCGACAGCTGGATCGATAGATGCAGGGTCGTCAGCGTCCCTGCAGCTGACTGGCACTTGAGGTGTGGGTTCTACCAAACCGCTACCAACCCGCACTTGGGCGTTCTACACCTCTGCAAACAGCTGCGCCGCTGTGATGTCCAGCGCCACACTGGCGAGTTGTACGGTCTGGCCACTGTCAGACGGGTGCAAAACCCAGAGCCCTTCTGTACCCAGGCGGTAGCAGTCGGTGCAGCGTGTGTCCAGATCAATCAGCACGTACTCCTGCAGGCTCGGCAGACTGCGGTAGTGGCTGAACTTGAGGCCACGGTCATAGGCGGCGG
>JBBRMH010000105.1:0-14460 GCA_038230935.1 Burkholderiales bacterium
GTTGGACAACAGATTGATCAAAATCTGTTTGACACGGGTCCGGTCGGCTTTGACAAAGTAATGCACTTCAAGCGCTGGAAACGTCACCTTGACACTGCGTTTTTGGGCCTGCGGGCCGACCATGGCCTCGCACTCCTGCATGACTTCGAGCAGCGAGGTGGGCTCCAGCGACAGCGACAGCTTACCGGACTCGATCAGGGCCAGATCAAGGATTTCATTGATCAGGTCCAGCAGGTACCAGCCTGCCAGCAAAATTTGGTCCACACTGCGTTTTTGAAACGGGGTCAGTTGTGGCGTGCCGGACTCAATGAGCTGGGCAAACCCCAAAATTGCACTGAGCGGGGTGCGCAGCTCGTGGCTCATGCTGGAGAGAAAGTCCGATTTCGCCAGGTTGGCTTTTTCTGCAATCGACATCGCCACCTGCAGCTCGACATTGTTTTGCTGCAGCACCTGGTCGAGCAGTTTGCGTTCGGTGATGTCACGCGCAGCGGCAAACACGCCCTGCAGGTTTCTGTCACGGTCATGAAAGGTGGTGGCGTTGTAGGACACCATTGTTTGCTTGCCGTCTCTGGCTTGGGCCGTCAGCTCGTAATTGGTGATCTTGCCTTCGCTGAGCACCCGTTTGATGCCCGCTTCGGCCCGCTCCGGCTCGGTGAAGTAGTTTTTAAACGGCGCGCCGATCAACTCGTCCCGGGTACATCCGGTCAGCGCTTCCATTTGCTTGTTCACGTCTGAAATGATGCCCGCCGGGTCAGTCGTCATGAGCGCGTCAATGTTGGACTCGATCAGGGAACGGGTGTAGAACTGCTGGTCACGCAGGCGCTGGTCGAGTTTTTTGCGCTCTTCTTCAATCTGCTTGCGGGCAGTGTTGTCGGTGCCAATGAGCAGGTAACCGATGATTTCGTCACCTGCATCGCGCAGTGCGGTGACCGACACCGTGGCCGGAAACCGGGTGCCGTCTTTGCGGATGTAGGTCAGCTCATAAATGTCTTCAATGCCGCGAGACGCCTTGAACACCAGCGCCTCAAAACCTGGCGTGATCGACGTACCCAGCTCAACACTCAAGGCCTTGGCACGGGCGATGACTTCTTCCGGGTCAGAAATATCAGCAGGCGTGATTTTGTTGAGCACCTCGGCCGCAGAGTAGCCCAGCATGCGTTCGGCACCGACGTTGAAAATCTGGATCACGCCTTTTTCGTCGGTGGCGATGCTTGAAAAGTTGGCACTGTTGAGAATCGCGTTCTGCAACGCACCCGTTTTGAGCAGGGTCTCCTGTCGTCGTACCTCGATACCGTCTGCATTGGCGATGTCGTCGGGCACAAGGTGCGGTTTTAAAGCTTGGAGCATGGACTGATTTTTTGAAAAAGGAACACAGATGGGGAAAGTGGTTATTGCCTACAACAGGTTCAGCGTATGGATGACGTACTGGTCAACGTGTTGATGGTCACCTGTTGGCGGCAAACCGTCTGTACGATAACGCACACAGACGCGTCCGAATTGAAAACACACGGTTCCTGGCAACACTTTTCCTATTGTTCGCTTCTGTATGCTTCTGTTCGCCCCTATTTACCCTTGCATGTTGACCACCATGACCTCTAAAACCCTTTGGGCTGCCTTTGCTGCAGCCGGCTTGCTGCTTGCTGGCTGCAACGACAGCGCCACCCCTGCCAGCGCGGGGGCGAGCAAAGCCGCTTCTGTGCCCGTGTCAATGGCTGCCATTGCCGCAGGTGCTGCAGGCTTCACGGTTGGCTCCACCCTGAGCACCCGCACGGTGTATGTGTTTTTTGACGCGCAGTGTTCGCACTGCGGCGAGCTTTGGGTGGCCGCCAGGCCGTTGAAGTCGCAGGCCAGATTCATCTGGATTCCTGTGGGCCTGCTGAACGCCGCCAGCACATCGCAAGGCGCGACATTGCTCGCCGCCAGTGACCCGGCAGCGGCCATGGACCAGCATGAGGCCTCGATGACGTCGCGCGGCGGCGGCATCAGCGCCAACACCAGCGCAGACGCACAAAAAGCCCTCGTCGCCAAAAACACCGAGCTGCTGACCCGCTTTGGCTTCACGTCGATTCCGACCATCGTGGCCAACAACGCGCAAACCGGCGCACTGGTGACCAAAGAAGGCGCGCTGCCCACGGCAGCCCTGGCCGAGTTACTGGGCCTTCAGGTGCCAGGGCGTTGACCCGGACAGGTATCGTTACATCGCAGCTGGCATTTTTATGAAGAAAAACGCTTTCAGCCCATGAATTGCCTGCACCACCCGCTATGGTATTGATAGTACCAAAGGTGGCTGACCATAACCTCTGCCTGCAGCTTCCTGCAGCTGCCTAGAACAGCACCCGGCTGCGGATGGTCCCAGGCACATCTTGCAGCCTGGCCAGCGCCATGTCTGAATGCGCAGCGTCAATGTCAATCACCACATAACCCACATCGCCGTGGGTTTGCAAATACTGTGACGCGATGTTGATGCCGTTGCCTGCAAACACCTGGTTGATCTGCGACAGCACGCCGGGCACGTTGCGGTGAATGTGCAGCAGCCGGTGCTTGCCGGGGTGGGCGGGCAGGGCGACTTCGGGAAAGTTCACAGACGAGGTGGAGGTGCCGTTGTCGCTGTACTTGACCAGCTTTTCGGCCACCTCGATGCCAATGTTTTCCTGTGCTTCCATGGTAGAGCCGCCCACGTGGGGCGTCAAAATCACGTTGTCGAGACCGCGCAGGGGTGATTCAAACGACTCTTTGTTGCTGCTGGGCTCGACCGGAAACACGTCAATGGCGGCACCCAGCAGGTGTTTGCTTTTCAGGGCTTCGACCAGCGGTTCAATTTCAACGACGGTACCGCGCGAGGCGTTGATCAGCACGCTGCCGGGCTTCATGGCGGCCATTTGTGCTGCGCCCATCATCCACTGGGTGCTGGGTATTTCAGGTACATGCAGGCTGACCACGTCAGACTGGGCCAGCAATTCATTCAAATCCGGAATCTGACGCGCGTTACCGAGTGCCAGCCTGGTCACCACGTCAAAAAACACCACCTGCATGCCCAGCGCCTCGGCCAGAACCGACAACTGGGTGCCAATCGAGCCATAACCGACGATGCCCAGCGTTTTGCCGCGAATCTCATACGAATTTTCAGCGGATTTAAGCCAGCCGCCCCGGTGGGCAACCGCGCTTTTCTCAGGCACGCCACGCAGCAGCAAAATCGCCTCGGCCAGCACCAGCTCTGCCACCGATCGGGTGTTTGAAAACGGCGCGTTGAACACCGCAATGCCTTTTTCACGCGCGGCGTTTAGATCAACCTGATTCGTGCCAATGCAAAAGCAGCCAATCGCCGCCAGCTTGTGGGCATGGGCCAGCACATCCGCCGTGAGCTGGGTGCGCGAGCGGATGCCGATGAAGTGCGCATCGGCAATTTTGGCCTTCAGCGCGTCACCGTCGAGCGCACCACTGAGGTTTTCTATCTGGGTGTAGCCCGCTGCCCGGAGCACCTTGACGGCGGACGAGTGAATGCCTTCGAGCAGAAGAAACTTGATTTTGGCTTTGTCAGTGGAGGTTTTGGTCATGTCGGGCAGAAGGCTTTTGCCGGTTGATGGCGGGTGGTTAAATGCCGAGTATCGGGCAAACCCTGATGCCGCCTGCGCCTATGGGCATGTCACCAAGCCTTGATCGCTGCCCAAGCCTGTGTACCCAGCGCCTTCAGGTGCGCTTTAAAACGACCCACCGCACGCCACGGTGTTGACTGGCGAATCTGCGTCAAGACACGGTCCTTCCAGCTTTTCCAGGGGGTGTATAGGCGTGCGAACCATGGCATGCGCATCAGGGCAGGCTCTGTCAGCTGAAACAGGCGCGCAGCCAATGCCGTACCGGTGAGCTTGGCAACCACCACCAGCGTGAAGCCCCACACCACATAGCCCTGCCCAAACAGGTACAAGGCCAGCAGCTTGATCGGGATCAGCGTGACCACGGGCAACCCGAAAGCCAGCAAGGCGGCCCACGGTGGCAGGCGGGTAATGCGGCGCTCCAGTTGCCCCAGCCAGGGCAGTCGGCCCAGCGCTGCAAAAGCGCGTGCCAGCGGTTCCCAGCCCCACTCTTCAAACAACACCACAAGCACCAGGGGTGAAAGCAAAATACCGCGTAGTATTTTTTTAAAGCGTGGCATCGCAACTCCTCCGGATAAATTTCAGTTTACCCAAGGGTTGTGGATGCATCTGATATGAAACTTAAAGCGCGGGGCAGGCGTGGCCTCAGGTCAAGGTCAAGCCGCGCATTGCAGGCTCACGGCCTGCAGCGTTTTGCCTGTTTTGGCATCAAACACCACCAGGTTCACCTGGCGCTCGTGGCCAGGCGTGGACGCAATGCTGCGAAACGTGAGCTTTTGAGGCGCAACGTCGCCTGCCTTGTACACACCTGCCTGTACCAGCTGGCGCACCACGAAGTCGTGTTTGAGGAATTCACCCGCGTTTTCACCCGCCTGCACTTTTGAGTTGTGGCCATGCTCGGTAAGGGTCCAGTAGGCTGACCAGGTGCTGGCGGTTTGCAGCGCGGGCAGCGGCGTGACGCTGGCTTCAAACTGGTCTGCGCCGAGTTGTTTGAGGGCAATGCTGGCCCTGGCCGGCTCGTTGGCCTTGGGCTGGCCACTCCAGTTGGGCCAGTCTTTGCCATTGAGCACGGCTTGCGGGGTATAGATGCTGCGCAGGTTGTTGCGTGCAGCAACGTCGCGCTGGCGGCTGGTGTAAGCCGGTGCAGCAAAGCGGTCCACCCAGCCGATGTAGTCCCAGTAGCCGACATGAAAAGCCTGCACGACGGCCCCGCTGCCCTTGAGCGAGGACGCCCACTTGTCAGCCAGCGGGCAGGAACTGCAGCCTTCAGAGGTGTAGAGCTCGACCACGGGCGCGATGGTCGGGCCGGACGTGATGGCGCAAGCGCTGGTCTGGGCAAAGGTGCTGGCAGTTGTGGCGAGCAGGGCCAGCGCCGCCACCACAGGTGAGACATGGCGAAAAAAATTGAACGTGCGCATGGCAGGTGTCTCCGGTTGGGCAAGCGGTAGTTTGCTGAAGGCGTCAATGCTCCAGCATGTCAAGCTTTGGTCGCTGCCCGACCGGATTCCTTACACGCCGATTCGCACGGCTTTGCGGTTTTGCGCTTTGGCCTTCAAGCGTTGGCGTTCAGGCGTTGGCATTCACCCGCATCAAGCCTGGGCCGCGTTCCAGCCGGTCTTCAAGTTGGCCCATGTAGGCCGCAGTGGTGTTGTCAGACACGTCAAGCCGGGCCAGCAGGGTTGAGAGGGTCTGTGTCAGACGTTCATCCGAAGCCCTGGCATTGGCGGCTTCGCGTTGCTGGCTGGTGGCATCCTGGGCTTCCATATAGGCGCGCAAGTCAGTAAAACGGGACGCCTCGGCCTTGTCAGCCAGTTCGCGCTGGCCATGCAGCTCACGGGCGTTATTGCGGGTCTCGATCAGGTGAACGCTTTGTATGTACACCGTGGTGGTCAAAAAAACCAGCATGGTGGCGACCAGCAAGGCCAGCATCACCAGTCCCAGAGGCACTTGCACCGTGGTGAACCCCAGACTGAGCACACTGGTACGCGTGAATTCATCAATGTTGAGTGCGGCAAATCCCGCGACCAGCACGATGGCGAGAATCAGAAACATGGTGCGAATACGCATGGCGGTCCTGTCAAATAATGGTTTGCATTGTTGTTCTGTGATGGTCTTGAGTGTGCTGCAAAACAGCCTTTTTGGCTGTGGGACAATGCCCCCCCGCAACGTCAGTTTCAGCGGAATTCACGGGTGACACACCCCAGAGACCACACGCTAAAGGCACCATGCAAAAAATCATTCGCCAGATCGCACTGGAAATCAGGGTCCACGAGCATCAAATCCAGACCGCCGTTGATCTGCTGGACGGAGGTGCCACAGTGCCTTTTATTGCCCGGTACCGAAAAGAAGCTACCGGCGGCCTGGACGATATTCAACTGCGTGAGCTTGAACAACGCCTGGGGTACTTGCGCGAACTTGAAGACCGCCGTGAATCGGTTTTAAAAAGCATTGATGACCAGGGCAAGCTCACGCCCGAGTTGCGCGAGTCCATCGCGCTGGCTGCGACCAAGCAAGACCTCGAAGACCTGTATTTGCCGTACAAGCAAAAGCGCCGCACCAAAGGCCAGATCGCACGGGAAGCAGGCATTGAGCCGCTGGCAGACGCGCTCTTTGCCGACCCGATGCGGGTGCCTGCGGACGAGGCTGCTGTTTACGTCAAGCCTGAGAAAAATGAAACCGGAGATGACTTCACAACCGTACAGGCCGTGCTGGACGGCGTGCGCGATATTTTGAGCGAGCGCTGGGCTGAAGACGCGGCGCTGGTGCAAATGCTGCGCGGCTGGCTCTGGAGCGATGGGCTGTTCAGCTCAAAGCTGGTGACCGGCAAAAACGAAAACGCGCCAGAGGTCGCCAAGTTCCGGGATTATTTTGACTACGACGAGCCAATTGGCCGTGTGCCTTCCCACCGCGCACTGGCCGTCTTCAGGGGGCGTGGGCTGGAAATTCTGGACGCCAAACTCATGTTGCCTGCGCCGCCTGAGCTGGCCCCACTCGCCAGCGGCAAGGCCGCGCCCGTGGTGTCGTTGGCAGAGGGGAAAATCACGCTGCACCTGGGCTGGAGCCACAAGGCGCGGCCTGCTGACGACCTGCTGCGCAAATGCGTCGCCTGGGCCTGGCGCGTCAAGCTCAGCTTGTCGCTGGAGCGAGACCTGTTCACCCGGCTGCGGGAAGACGCTGAAAAAGTCGCGATCAAGGTGTTTGCAGACAATCTGCGCGACCTGCTGCTGGCCGCCCCGGCTGGCCCACGCGTGGTGATGGGCCTGGACCCGGGCATTCGCACCGGTGTGAAGGTGGCCGTGGTCGATAGCACCGGCAAGCTGGTTGAAACCGCCACCGTGTTCCCGCATGAGCCACGCAAAGACTGGGAAGGCTCGCTGCACACGCTGGGCAAGCTGTGCGAAAAGCATGGGGTTAATTTAATAGCCATTGGCAACGGTACCGCCAGCCGCGAGACCGATAAACTGGCCGCTGACCTGATGAAGCGCTTACAGAGCGTGAACACGGGCATGCAGCGGGTCGTCGTCAGCGAGGCCGGTGCATCGGTTTATTCAGCGAGTGAATTTGCATCGCAGGAAATGCCCGATGTGGACGTGAGCCTGCGCGGCGCGGCCAGCATTGCCCGGCGTCTGCAAGACCCACTGGCCGAACTCGTCAAGATTGATCCCAAATCCATCGGCGTAGGCCAGTACCAGCACGACGTGAACCAGAGTGATCTGGCGCGTAGCCTGGACACCGTGGTGGAAGACTGCGTCAACAGCGTCGGGGTGGATCTGAACACCGCCAGCGTGCCGCTGCTGGCGCGCGTATCGGGTCTGAGCCAGACGGTGGCGAAATCCGTGGTGCGCTGGCGTGATGCCAACGGTGCCTTCGGCTCACGGGCCGATTTGCTCAAGGTCACCGGCCTGGGTGCCAAAACCTTTGAGCAAAGCGCCGGTTTTCTGCGCCTGCGCGCCAGCACCAACCCGCTGGACATGACCGGTGTTCACCCCGAAACCTATCCGGTGGTCGAGCAGATCATGCTGCATACCGGCAAACCCGTGGCCGAGCTGATGGGCCGCGCTGACATGCTCAAAACCCTCAAGCCTGAGCTGTTTTCCAGCGACAAGTTTGGCGTGATCACGGTCAAAGACATCCTTGCCGAGCTTGAAAAGCCGGGCCGCGACCCGCGCCCTGATTTCAAGGTGGCGCGTTTTAACGACGGCGTGGAAGATATCAGGGACTTGCGCGAGGGTATGGAACTTGAAGGCACGGTCAGCAACGTCGCAGCGTTTGGTGCGTTCATCGACATTGGCGTGCATCAGGATGGCCTGGTGCATGTCAGCCAGCTCAGCCACAAGTTCACCACTGACGCGCGTGAAGTGGTTAAAACCGGCGACATCGTGAAAGTGCGTGTGACCGAAGTGGATGTGGCCCGCAAACGCATTGGCTTGACCATGAAACTCGGTGACGCACCGCAAAGACGGGACGCGCCGCGTGAGAATCGTTTTGAAAACCGGTTTGAGGGCGTGCGGCCTGGGCAAGGGCAAAACCAGAACCGCGGCAGACAGGAGACGCAGCCCGCGCCGTCGGCGATGGCCTCAGCGTTTGGCAAACTGGCCGGGTTGAAAAAGTAGTTGGAAAGACGCAAAAAGATGGTTTTATGCGAAAATGCTTTGATGCGCACCACATTAGACCTTCCAGACAACCTCATGCGTGAGCTCAAAGCACGTGCTGCGCTTGAGGGCCTCAAGCTCAAGGACTACTTTGCCAATATCGCGCAAGCAGCACTGCAGCGGCCTGCCACTGGCGGTGTGCAACCACCGCGCAGCCCGCTGCCTGTTTTTAAAAGGCCAGGTGCCAAGGCTATGCCTGCCATGACCAATGCAGAGCTTTACGCCGCTCTTGATGCCACTCTTGACGCTAAAGACAGCGTTTAAGCCTTGATCAGGCGTTCATCGATGTCATCTGGCGCACCGCTTTGTGACCTGCCAGATGTCAATGTCTGGCTGGCTCTCTTGAACAGTCAACACCCTCATCACCGCAGGGCTAAAACCTATTGGGACACAGCAGCGGCTCAGCGCATCGCTTTTTGCCGCATCACCATGCTGGGGTTGTTGCGGCTGTCAACCAATAAAGCCGTGATGGGTGGCACACCCTACACCAGTGCCGAGGCTTGGCAGGCCTGGCAGGCGGTGATTGATTTGCCCGAAGTCAGCTTTATTGCAGAGCCGCTGGGCATTGATGCAGCCTTGCAAAAACTAACGCAACCGTCCAGGTCCTCAGTGTCCTCAGCATCAGCCAGGCCCGACTGGACAGACGCTTACCTTGCCGCCTTTGCCTGTCTTGCGAGTTTGCGCATCGTGTCATTTGACAAGGGATTCAAGCAATATGATGGTTTGACCCTGTTGGCACTTTAAGTTTTCTGAAACAGATCAAAACTTGTCTTGAACCCGCTTTATCCTTCAAATCGGCCTGTAGCCCAGTCAATACATGCACAAACAGCTACTGATTAAATAGCACCTTTGAAAGCACTGCGCATCTACGCTGGCCCCAAAGCGCGCCAGCATCTTGAAAAAAATGGCCTGCAGCCGCAGGACATCGGCGTGGTTCCGGGTGCGGCGGGTGGCCCCAAGGGCTTGATCCTCGGTACGCTGGACCGCTTTATTTTTGGCGACTGGCTGGCGCAGTCACGTCAGCCCGTGCATCTGGTGGGGGCATCGATTGGTGCCTGGCGCATGGCCACGGCTTGCTTGGACAACCCGGTGGCAGCGTTCAACCGCCTGGAGCATGACTATATCCACCCGCATTACGCGCTTGAACCCGGTCAAAAGCGGCTAACCGCTGATTTTGTGAGCGAGAAGTTTGGCAAAAGCCTGACCGACTTTTACGGCGGCAGGGTGCGCGAGGTGCTGGACCACCCACGTTACAGGCTGCACATCGTCACCTCGCGGGGCCGCCACCTGCTGGGGCGCGAGCACAAACTGGTCACACCGCTCGGCTATCTGGGTGCGTTTTTGACCAACAGCCTGCACCGAAAAGCCATGGGTGCCTGGCTGGAGCGGGTGGTTTTTTCAAGCCAGAACACAGGGCTGCCTTTTAAAACAGACGATTACCGCACACGGCAGGTGGCGCTGAGTGAAGCCAACTTTCAGCCCGCGCTGCAGGCGAGTTGCTCGATTCCGTTCGTACTGCGTTCGGTCAGCCATATTCCCGGTGCGCCACCCGGTGCCTACTGGGACGGCGGCATCACCGACTATCACCTGCATTTGAACTATGCTTCTGATTTGATAGCATCTAGCATAGGAAACACGCGGGCTGATGGCCAAAATCATGCATTAAACAGTGCTGGACTGGTGTTGTATCCGCATTTTCAAAAAGCCGTGGTGCCGGGCTGGTTGGACAAAGGCCTCAAGTGGCGGCACCGGTCCACACATTTTCTGGACAACATGGTGCTGCTCGCGCCCGACCCAGCCTGGGTGAGTACCCTGCCCAACGGCAAGCTGCCAGACCGCAAGGATTTCACGCACTACGGGGCGGATCTGCAGGGCCGCGTCAAAGCCTGGCGTGCCGCGGTCTCGCAGGCGGAGCAGCTCGCAGACGAGTTCGCCCAGTGGCTGCATCAGCCGGACATGACCCGTGTTGGCACCTTATGACATCGACTGAAAGGGTGCTGGGCTGGGATCTGCTGCGAGGAATGTGTGCCCTGGCAGTAGCCTGCTACCACCTGTTGCTGTGGCAGGATGTTGCAGAACTGCACAGCTTTGGCAGCTACGGTGTTTACCTGTTTTTTGTATTGTCAGGCGCCAGTCTTGCTTACACCTATGAAGCCAGCATCGCTACCCATGGGTTTTCGTTTGGCCGCTTTTTATGGGTGCGTTATTTGCGGCTGGCCCCGCTGTACCTGGGCTTGATGGCCGTGGTGCTGCCCTGGAAGCTACTCAAAGAGGGCATGAGCCGTGACTTGGGTATCACTTATTTGCTCAATGCAACATTGCTGTTTGGTTTTTACAATCCTTCAACCCATGCCGTGCTGGTAGGCGGCTGGTCGCTGGGCATTGAGGTGATTTACTACCTGCTGTTTCCCCTGTTGATGATGAGCTTTCGCTGGCGCGGGCTGGCCTGGGGTGTGTTTGGCGTCTTGCTGTTGACTCAGGCGGCGTGGATAGCAGCCACGGTCGGCCAGCCAAGCGGCTACGCGCAAAATGCCGAGATCTACCACCAGGCACCGGCTTTTGCAGCCTACTTTATGGGCGGTTGCCTGATCGGCGTGGCCAGGCGTCGGGCTTTGTTCACGCGCCTGCCGCAGAGTGTTGGCCTTGGCGGGTTGGTGGCTGGTTTTGGACTGTTGCTGGCCGTCAACCCGCTGCAACAAGGCGATGAATTAACCGGCTGGCGCGGCGCTTTGCTGTGCAGCCTGTGTTTTGCGCTGACTCACCTGGCGGGGCGACTAAGCTTGAAGGGCTACATCGCCAGCCTGGCGCGCTATTTTGGTGATGCCACCTATGGTGTGTATTTGCTGCACCCGGTCATCTTTTTTGGTTTGGTATTTGCAGTGCTACCGCGCATAGCAATCGCTAACCCTGCCAGCTGGACCTTCTCAAGCCGGCTGGTACTGCTTGCGCTGGTGCTGCTGGCATCTTTTGTGCTGGCGCTGCTCAGTGAAAAATACTTTGAAAAACCGTTGCGTGCGCTGGGCAAACGTTATTTCAGCAGAGCCTGACCCGGGTTTTCAAAATTCTCTTGTGAAATCAGACATGACAACAGCCAAAGCATTGCGTTATAGACAACTCTTCTCAATCAATAGATAAAGAGCCACTAAGGCATGAAATACAAGGGCCAGTAGCTATTGAATTTATAGCGCCGTGCAGCAGGATACCAACGCTTGACGCTCGCTTCTGGAGGTTATCAGGCACAGCAGGCGTCAATGACTTCTCGCACCAGTGCATCGGGCGCGGCCCGCACCACCGCATGGCCGGGACCGTCAATCAGTACAAAGCGAATTTCCCCAGCTTCAGACTTTTTGTCAATACGCATCAGTTCAAGGTAGCGCCCGGCGTTGTCTTGTGTTGCCAGAATTGGTGCCTTGACGGGCAGCCCTGCCCGTTCAATGAGTTGACGCAGGCGTTCAACAAACGATGCTTCAACCAGCCCCAGGCGTTGCGACAAATGCGCGGCCATCACCATGCCACAGCCCACGCCCTCACCATGCAGCCATTGGCCATAACCCAGGCCAGACTCAATGGCATGGCCAAAGGTATGGCCGAAATTCAAAATGGCACGAACGCCGGTTTCACGCTCGTCTTGCCCCACCACCCAGGCCTTGATCTCGCAACTGCGCTGAATGGCGTGGGCCAGTGCGGCAGGTTCACGGGCCAGAAGCGCGTCAAGGCTGGCTTCTATCCAGTCCAGAAAAGGCATGTCAGCAATGGGGCCGTATTTGATGATTTCAGCCAGCCCTGCACTCATCTCGCGCTGCGGCAGGGTTTGAAGCACGTCCAGATCACACACAACCAGTTGCGGCTGGTAGAAAGCGCCGATCATGTTTTTACCCAGCGGGTGGTTGATAGCAGTCTTGCCACCCACAGACGAATCAACCTGTGCCAGCAAAGTAGTGGGCACCTGGACAAACGGCACGCCGCGCATATAGCTTGCAGCGGCAAAACCCGTCATGTCGCCTACTACGCCGCCACCCAAAGCAAAGAGCACGGTTTTACGGTCGCAACCATGGCCCAGCAATGCATCAAAAATCAATTGAAGCGTTGGCCAGTCTTTGTACACCTCGCCATCCGGCAGCGTCGTTAACAGCACTTTGCTGTAACGGGCCTGCAGTGCCGCCTGGAGTTGCGCCGCATACAAGGGTGCTACCGTGGTGTTGGAGACAATCAGCGCGGTGCTGGCAGATGGCAGGTGCTGATAGGTAGAAGCATTACCCAGCAAGCCAGTACCGATGGAAATGGGATAGCTGCGCTCGGCGAGGTTGATGTGAACCTGTACAGGCTCAAGGAGGGAAGGGGCTTGCATAGTTGCCAAGTGTAGGGGCGCAGGGAAGCCGGGTGCCCGTCAATGCTCCGAGGGGAAAACAAAAAGGCCAGTGACAAGCGCCGCTCAGACGGGCGGAACGACACCTGCCAGCTCCAGCTGCATCTGGATCATGTTGACCAGCGTAGCCACAGACGGGCGGCCAGTCTCGACGATAAAGTGGGCGGTTTCGCGGTAAAGCGGATCGCGTTGGCTGTACAAGTCCCGCAAACGGCTCAGCGGATCAGCGACCTGAAGCAAAGGACGCTGTGTGTCATGCCGAAGGCGTCTGAACAGCTCGTCAGGCGAAGACCTTAAATAAATTACATGGGTTCGCGCACGAAGGTGTTGCCGGTTTGCAGACCGCAAGACCACGCCACCGCCTGTTGACAGCACACCCGTGGGGTGCTGTGTGAGCTGGTCGATGACGGATTCCTCGATATCGCGAAAAGCCGCCTCACCTTCACGCTCGAAGTACTCGCGAATAGAGCAGCCCAGTTGCTGCTCTATGACGTGGTCTGAGTCAAATACGGAGACATCAAAACGTCGGGCGAGTTGTCGCCCGACGGTTGATTTGCCTGAGCCGGGCAGGCCGATGAGGGCGATCATTCAACCACACGGTATTAGCCTACCAAAACTTGAATGACTCAGGCAAAGGTGAGCTTTTTGGAAAAATGACGGTGTACCTTTCACTTCTGGTGAAATCGCGCTCGGGTTTAAGGGCATGGTGATCTGTTGCCTTGAATCGTCACAGTCGTTACTGCACTGGCG
The DNA here is from genome assembly GCA_038230935.1 of Burkholderiales bacterium. GTDB lineage: Bacteria > Pseudomonadota > Gammaproteobacteria > Burkholderiales > Burkholderiaceae_C > Polaromonas. The sequence continues at coordinate 13,359 of JBBRMH010000105.1, forward strand.
CGGGTGGAATCAACAACAGTTATCTTTACATCAAGCGTCGGCGGAAAAATCAAGCCACTAACACAGCGATTACCACTGGTACCTGTGGTCACAGTTACCTTCTGCGTTAGTTGATCAATCGTAGCAGTCAGGCGTGTCACATCTGAACTGAATACATTGATAGGACCTGGTGCAGCTCCAAAGACAGTAAAGAAAATAGGTAGGTTGTCGAACTCGGAGACGGCAACTGCACTTGGCGACAGGCGGATGCCCGGCGTACCACCGCTAGATGTTACCGAATATGCTGCCGATTGATTGTTAGCGTCCAGCACAGTAACTATCGTCTGACCAACTTGCAGCAGCTTAATACGCAACTCGTTAGAGTTTTGTACAGTAGCGGAGGCCACAAGGGTGTTTCCTACGGAGGATCTGTAGGGTGGTGTGCCGCCTGTAATGGTCGCAATTAAAACATCATCAATAATTCCGGTAGCGACACTAGGCGTTACTGCGACAGGTGTAGCACCCACCAAAACATTTACAGTTACTAATCCCCCGGCGCTGTCTCGAACAACAACTCTTGCGTTTCCTACTGCTGCACCAGTAATCGATAGAGTTGTACCAGTCAGGGTAGCTCCCACCACCCCAATGTTGGTGCTAGTGGCGAGGTAGCCGGAACCACTACCACCACCGACAGTGTAACTAAGGGAAGTCCCAAGGGCTACCGTAACGCCAGAAGCAGGTGCGGTAGTGAATAGTGCTAAGTTACCAGCCGGCTGTACTGTTACGGCGATCGTAGTGGACATGCCCACGCTGTCTCGCACCACGATATTCGCATCGCCTGCCGCAACAGCAGTTACTGTCAGTGTGCCGCCCAAAAGACTTACTGTTGCTACGTTGGTATTACTACTGGTAGCGGTGTAGGGGCCAGTACCACCACCCACCGAATATCCAGGTGCAGCACCCAGTGCAACCGTAATGCTTGCAGGTGCAGTGGTAAAGAGTGCGACATTACCAGCAGCTGTTACCGTCACTGCAACCGTGGTCGATGCGCCCGCGCTATCTCGCACCACGATGTTCGCATTGCCCGCGGCAATACCATTTACCGTCAGCGTGCCGCCCAGGA
>JBBRMH010000106.1:0-14332 GCA_038230935.1 Burkholderiales bacterium
AATCGGGCAAATTGATTTTGCTGAGAGTTCGTACAAAGCATTGCGCAGGTTTTCGATGTCAGCCACAGGAAAATCTTGGGTGCTCAAAAATTAGGCAGTAGATTTTTTGAAAAAAACAGGGGTTTTCTGGCAGGCACTAACTAGCGACTTTTGACGGCTTTGTAGGACATTTCCTGCAATTTGGTCAGTCACACTGCAGATGAGCTGACGACACCTGTCTTCTTCAGTCCGGTGCGAAAAAGCTGCGCAGGTTGCCAAGAGTACGTGGCTAGCTGCTGGTCCATGACTTTTGCAGCTCTCAAACCACTTTTGAAGGTGCCTATGCGTTGGGCCGATGCTTCCTGGGTCAGGCCTGCCGCCTTTCGGGCCTCCAGGCACGCAGGGCTGAGATGCCCACTTTGAAGAAAATTTTCATTTTCACCCTAAAGTTTTTACCTGCACTGGCCGATATCTAAATAACGGCGGTTTGAATGCTTGATCTGACGGCAAAGCAAAGCAAACCAAAGTTGACGGCACTCACGCCTTATTCCTCAAACCATCAAAGCGCTGCATCCCAGCAACTAAGGAGATTTTAAATGGCCAGTATCCGGCATATAAGTACCAGTATCGCAATACTGCTGGCAGGCGTTATTCTTTCAGGATGCACTACTGTTGTACCTGTTGGTGTGATAGATCCAGGTGTGCGCATCACAAAACTTACTGCAGTCGGTTACGGCGCAAGCAGCTCTCTGGAGCGATATACAGAGGGGCAAAAGAAACTGTTGGCCATGCGCGCTTCCAAGCTGGACGCCTATCGCTCCATGGCGGAGCAAGTCTATGGTGTGAGAATTGTTGGCAACAGCACAGTTGGTTCAATGATGGTGAGCAACGATAATGTGCGGTCCCAGGTTGATGCCTATATTCGTGGCGCGCAAGTGGTCAATATCACACAAATAGCTGACGGAAACTATGAGACCACGATCGAGATGGATTTTGATGAGTCAGTCATCAGAACTTACATCAATAGAGCACCGAATGGTTACCGGGTAGAAGATAACAAGAGCTCTGTTGGCCCAGGGTCTTCGTCTGGAACGAGATATTATAGAAGCGGAGGCTCTTTTTACTACGCAGAGTGATATGAAAAATCTGTCAATATCACATTTTTTTGTGATGACACTTCTTTTTTGCAGCCTGCCGGGCAAAGCTGACGTTACTGAATACGAAGGTGCTGCGCTAATAACGTCCACCGGGATTGATTTTGCACGTCAGGCTGCCATTGAGGACGCCAAGAACAAAGTGATGTTGAAAAATGGAGTTGCACTAGAAATTTCAAATACAGTCAATGCAAAAGGAGCACTGTTGGAAAGCAGTCGAATCAGAACAATTTCCAATGCTTCCAATGCTTCCAATGCTTCCAATGTGACTCTGTTGCGGGAATGGCAAGTCAAGAATATTTTTTATGTCAGAGTAAAGTCTGCTTCAAATGAATCAGGAAGAAACACTGATACAGACCAAAAATACAAGAGAAAAATTACCTCAACACTATTTTCCATAAGAAATTTAAGCCAGACGCAAGATATTGACAATATTGCACTTGAGCTTCCGCGAGAGCTGCTGCGTCGGCTGGAAGACAGCAATAATTTCCTGGTTAAAGCAACTGAGTACGGCGCACCAGCAGGATCAAATGACACGACCCAGAGCAACAACGATGTCAGGCGAATTTCAGCACTGCACGGGAGCCAGTTCGTTGTTTCTGGAGAAGTTATAGACGCTGGTAATTCTGTAAAGGATAGTTTTTTCAGGTCTGGAAAAAGATGGCTCGAAGTAGATTTTATGATTCACGATGGATTGACGGGATCTTTGCTTGCCCGTCATCGACTTTCCAGGAGCGTTGAAGGTGATACAACTGTTGGAAGAAACAAACCATTTGGGAGTGCCTCATTTTTCTCTACGAATTTTGGACAAGCCATCAACAGCATGATGACTGAGGCTGCCAAGCTGATTCCAAAAGATATAGAGCAAATCCCTTTTTCCGCCAGAGTCATTCGCGTTTCAGAAAACAAGATATATATTGATGCTGGAAGCACATCATTGATTGAGCCTGGTGATTCTCTGGTTGCTTATAGCCTGAAAAAAGAAATTATTTATACAAACGCCTTGGCAAGTAACAATGCTGTTGAAACTGAAACACCCATGGCGAGCATTTCAATGATTCAAGTGCAACCTCTTTTTTCAATAGGCACTCTTGCTCCAGGCTCTGGCGATGTGCAAATTAAAGTGGGCGATATCGTTCGCTTTGACAAGACATGGTTCAAAAATTGAAGTTTTGGGCAATACAGAAAATATGAATTTTGCACAGATGATGTGTTCAATCCGGCACAAAAAAGCTGCGCGGGTGACTGCGCCAGCGCGCCCAGATCACGCGGCGAATGCGGGCACGGTCCACCCGGTTGACGTTATGGGCCTGCAGGGCCAGGCGAAACGCGCAATAAAAACTCACACCCAGGTTCAGCGCGCCAATCAAGGGAATAGCCGCCACACACCACCAGAATGCAGGCAGACTCAAAGCGTCCAGACCCAGTGATGCACCGGCTGCGGCCAGTTGCCCGGACGACAGCGTGACATGCCGTGCCTGCAGCTCCAGGCCAAAAAATCCGGTGAATGCCGGAATCAGCCCCAGCAAAAAACCCAGTGCAATGCTCGACGCAAAGCCGGAGATGTTGCCGCGCATGAAAAGTGACCAGCGCCCCGCCCGCTCTGCGCCCAGCAGCGCCGTAAAACGCGGGTTGTGGGCCAGGGCCGAGTCCAGCCGGTGCAGCACAAACCAGTTTTCTATCCAGCCGCCGATCAGGCCCGCCGAAAATAGAATCAGGCCCGTGAAAGCAGCCCAGAACAGCGTAGGGCCCAGCAGCGTCAGTGTGCCCAGAACATAGGCCGCTTCCTTGTGGCTGATCATGGGGTGGCCCAGCAGCAGCTGCACCAGCACATTCAACAACAGCACGGCAGGCACGACCATGACGATATTGCCAAACACAGCCGCTACCTGCGAGCGCACCAGATGCGTGACCTCATCGACAAACACCTCAACCGAGTTCGGTGCCTGGGGCGAGTCAATGTCTTTGAGCTTGGCGGCCATGGCAGGTGCCGTCATGGCGGGTTGTTTGGTCGCCAGCGTCAGGTGCAGCAGCTGGATCACGACAAAACTGATGGCATACACCATGCCCGCCCAGAACCCGCTCCAGAAAGCCGACAGGCCGACCGCCACCACCATGAACTTGAGCAGTGTGGTCAGCGCCGTAATTGCTCCGCCGCCCATGGCCTTGCCCAGCATGTCGCGGTACGCAGCACGGTCACGGGTGATGTAGTGCTCACCCGTCTCGGCACTGCGCTCGGCCACCTTGGCAGACAACAGGGTCGAGTTGGCGCTGATCAGTGCGCCTATGCTCTTGCTGTCCTGGCCGATAGTGACGCGGCGCGCCAGCAGTTTGAGCGCTGCCACGGCGGGCGTGGGCGTGACCAGGGCATCGAGCAGTTCACGCACCCGCACAATGCGCTCGCGCAGCTGGCGCAGCATGAACACCATGCCGACTGAAATGCCGTTTTTGTCCAGATGGTCATACACGCCATTGATGGCCTGGCGGCAGGTGTCAAGCCGCATGCGGTACTGGTCAATCGCCGCCTGCAACAAGGCCTCATCCCGCACCGGTGCAAAAAATGCCGTCCGAAAGGCATCCACATCGCCCGCCAGCGCATGAAAGGCCCGGTCATCGTCGTTGGCCCGGTCCATGCGCAGCCGCAGTTGCGGGGCAAAGCCGGTCGCCCTGATTTGCGCTGTGCAATAGGTCAGTGCGTCCATCAGGCACAGCTGCCAGCGCAGTGTGTCGGCCTGGGTGTCGGTAGCTAATAAATCCGCGAGCTGGCTGATGAGGTGGTCTGGCAGCGCGGCCATCCACTGCGCATCAAAACGCGTTGGGGCCACCAGCGGAAACAGCTCGGAGGTATCAATGGTCTCGGGCGTGCCGGGCAGCAGCTTGCGGCGCAGCCGCTCGGCCAGTTCACTGAAAAAAGCGGTGCGTGGTGCAAAACCAAAATCAGCCAATAAGGTGGTGATCTCCACGGTTTCAACCAGTTTTTGCCACCAGGCTTTCAGGCGTGCTTCCAACTCTGGTTGGGCCTTTACTGCAACGATGAAAGTTTGCAGGCGGGAGGCGCAGGCTTGTACAGAACGCTCGTCGCCACGCAGCCATTCGAACAGCTGGATCAGCCAGACATGCCGCCGGGCCAGGTCGGCCTCAGGGTCCAGCGAGTTAAGCAGCGTGCGCAGGTCCTTCATGCTCAACCGGGGTTTCAGTGCAGTACGCGACCGGGTGGCTGGCTACCGTGGTGAGCCTCCAGCACAAACATCGGGATGGTGGCGTCAAAGCGCCCGCCGTCTTCGGCCACACAAAAGTAGCTGCCATGCATGGTGCCCGTGGTGGTGCGCAAGCGTGAACCGCTGGTGTATTGAAACGACTCGCCTGGTTTGAGCAGCGGCTGGTGACCGACCACACCCAAGCCCTTGACAACCTCGTTATGGCCATTGGCATCGACGATGACCCAGTGGCGCGAGATCAGCTGCGCGGCCACCTCACCGGTATTGGTCACCGTGACAGTATAGGAAAAACCGTAAATCGAGTCCTCTGGAGAAGACTGATCGGGCATGTATTGCGGCGTGACGACGCAGGTAAATTGATATTTCGGCATGGGTGGGCAAATGGTGAACGCCGATGTTAACCGCCTCATCTGCGCGGCGGATGTCCGCGTGACTTGCTGCGACAATCTGGTCATGAGCACAAGCAAACCGACTTACCGCATTGCCCCATCCATTCTGGCCGCTGACTTTGCCCGCCTGGGCGATGAACTCAAAGCTGTGCTGGCAGCGGGCGCCGACTGGATTCACTTTGACGTGATGGACAACCATTACGTGCCGAATCTGACCTTCGGCCCGATGATTTGCCAGGCGCTCAAACCGCATGCCAAAAAGGCCGATGGCACGCCTGTGCCGATTGACGTTCACCTGATGGTGCAACCGGTGGATGCCCTGGCTGCTGCTTTTGCCGACGCAGGCGCAGACCTCATCAGTTTTCACCCCGATGCCTCTGGCCACGTGCACCGGAGTATTCAGGCTATCAAAGCCAAAGGTTGCAAAGCCGGGCTGGTGTTCAACCCGGCCGAGACTCTGGATGTGCTGGACTGGGTGATTGACGACCTGGACCTGATTTTGGTCATGAGCGTCAACCCGGGCTTTGGCGGGCAGTCATTTATTGATAGCGCCCTGCGCAAGACAGAAGCCGTGCGCAAGCGCATTGATGCATGCGGCAAAGACATCCGGCTGGAAGTCGATGGCGGCATCAAAACCGACAACATTGCCCGCGTGGCCGCTGCAGGGGCTGATACCTTTGTGGCGGGCAGCGCGATTTTTGGCAAAACGGATTACAAGGCAGTGATCGATGCCATGCGAGATGAACTGAAGGCCTGAGGGGCGCTGGTAAAAACGCTCTGGCCTAAACGCTTTTACGGGCCAGGCAACTCGACTGTAGCGTTGTGGCCCATGCGGTCAAAGCCACGCAACACCACCACCACCCCAAGGGCGGCCACCGGACCGGCCAGCGGGTAAACGATAAACGCCATCACGGGTGCCACCAGCAGCAAATGGCGAAGCCCCCAGCTGTATAAAATACCTGCCCGGCGCACATAAGCGCTGCCGTGGGTCGACCAGTGCTGTCGCGTTGCCGAGCCTACCGGCATGGCGCAAATAAAGCTGGCGTGGTTGTAGTAGCGCACCGCCATCACCGAGCACACGAGGGAGGCAAAAAGCAGCACCATCAAGGTCAGCTCCATCATCAGCCGGGGCGTGAAAACGCGTCCATCCACACCTGATTCAGCCAGCAGGCTTGTTCGCAGGGCAGGTGCTGTCAGTGTGATGGTACCCAGCAACCCCAGTACTGCCGTGGAGGCGGTCATGGTGGCTGACATCAAGGAGTTTCGTAGTGTTTGTACAGCCAGGATTTCCGAGCCAGGATGCGCGGATACCGCGGCAAACCATTCTTCACGCAGCGTCGCATGGGCGCTTCTGGCTAAACGCTGGGGGTTACGCCGCTGGGTCAGTGCGAGCACGGCCTCGTACACCAGCAACGTGAGCAGGGTGGAAAGCGCAGCAATCCAGGTACTGGTAGCGGTCATGTGCAGGCTCGGATATTCAAGCTCAGCGGGCTGCGCTGCCAGGCACTGATTTTGGTTTGTTGAAAAGCTCCAGAACCTCAAATAACCCCATGCCTGCCAGCATGGCCAGCACAAAGACAACCGCCTTGCCTTCACCCATACCCAGCGCAACCAGTGCCGGCCCCGGGCAAAAGCCAGCAATGCCCCAGCCCACGCCAAACAACAAACCGCCACCGACCAGCCGGCAGTCAAGGTGCGTCGCCACAGGCAACTTCATGGCAGCACCCAACAATGACACGCTGCGTCTGCGCGCCAGGAAAAACGCCACGCTGGCAACAGCTACTGCCCCGCCCATCACCAGGGCCAATGATGGGTCCCAGCGACCGAACAGGTCCAGAAAACCCAGCACCTTGGCCGGGTTCGCCATGCCGGAAAGAATCAGGCCAAAGCCAAAAACCAGGCCAGCTAGAAGAGAAGTCAATGCAAGCATGGCAATCCTTTAAAAGCTCAAGAGGTGGCGGACCACGAACACCGTGGCAAACCCTGCGCCCATGAAGCAGGCGGTGGCTACCAGTGAACGCGGTGACAAGCGTGACAAACCGCAAACCCCGTGCCCGCTGGTGCAGCCTGAGCCGTAACGCGTACCCACACCCACCAGCAGGCCAGCGGCCACCAGTGCCGCGTTGCCTGCATCAATCTGCGGCACAGGCAGCACGGCAAACAAGCCATACACCAGCGGTGCGCCGACCAGACCCAGCACAAAGGCCACGCGCCAGGCGATGTCGCCACGCAACGGCTTGAGCAACCCGCCCAGCACGCCGCTGATACCGGCAATGCGGCCATTGAGCAGCAGAAACAGGGCAGCCGCCAGTCCGATCAGTGCGCCGCCAGCCAGTGCTGACCAAGGCGTGAAATGGTTCCAGTCGATGCTCATGGTGTTTCCTTTGGTGCACGGTGGTCATGGTCGTCGTTATTACAGTAAAGGCGGTAAAGCACCGCCACAATTTCCAGCATCGCCGGGTCGGCCACGCTGTAGTAAATGTTTTTTCCTTGGCGCCGGGTGTTCACCACGCCTTCAGTGCGCAGCACGCCCAGCTGTTGCGACAGCGTTGGCTGGCGTATGCCCAGTTGCTCTTCCAGCTCGCTGACACACATCTCGCCCTGCGAGAGCTGGCAAAGCAAAATCAGGCGGTCTTCATTGGCGAGCAGCTTCAGGGCAGCCACCGCCTCGGTAGCGGCGCTGCGCAAGGTGGCGGTATCAATCACGTGGTGGAAGGTGCTTATCGACATGGTTATGAATGTTTAAATTGACTTTATTTTATCAAAACATATAATATAAGTCAACACATTGAAAGCACATCATGACCTTCAAGACCACCACTCATGCGTTTTTCGACCCTGCCACCTGGACAGTTACCTATGTTGTCTGGGACCAGGCCAGCCGCCATGCCGCTGTGATTGACCCAGTGCTCGACTACGACTTCAAGTCGGGCCACACGCACACAGCGTCTGCCGACCGGGTACTGGCTTATGTGGCTGAACAGCAGTTGCAGATCGACTGGATTCTTGAAACCCATGCCCATGCGGACCACCTGTCAGCCGCGCACTATCTAAAAGAGCATGTTGGCGGGTGTGTGGCGATTGGCGAACATATTCGGGAGGTACAGGCGGGCTTTGCCAGGGTTTTCAACTTCGAGCGCAGTTTTGTGCCGGATGGCAGCCAGTTCGACCATTTGTTTAAAGATGGTGAAACCTTCATGATTGGCGGGGTGCAAGCAACGGCACTGCTCGTGCCAGGCCACACGCCTGCAGACATGGCCTACCAGGTGGACGGCGCAGTGTTTGTGGGCGACACGCTGTTCATGCCCGATGTGGGCACCGCCAGGGCCGACTTTCCGGGCGGCGATGCGCACCAGCTCTACCGCTCCATCCAGCGCATTTTGCAAATGCCAGGCCAGACCGTGGTGTATGTCTGTCACGACTACCCACCGCAGACGCGCCAGCCACAGTGGCAAACCACTGTAGCGGAGCAGCGCGAAAGCAACATCCATGTCAAGTGCGGCATCAATGAGGCCGCCTTTGTGGCGATGCGCACCGCACGCGACGCCACCCTGGACATGCCCACATTGATCCTGCCGTCGATCCAGGTCAATGTGCGCGCCGGGCAGCTGCCACCAGCGGACGACAACGGCATCACCTACCTGCGCATTCCACTCAATACCTTGCCGGTACACCGTTGAGCTGGTCGCATCACCCGCACGTGTCGGGCAGGTACAAGGTCTATGAATGTACGCTGCCGCACAGACAGCCCGGCAACCGTATTGCAACATGGGGCCTGCAGGTTCGCGGTGTCATGTAGCCTCTTGTCTGGCTTGTTCAGTGCCTCTGCGCTGATACGCTGCCTGCGGCGGGCGTGCTCCACTGGCAGACAGTAACGAACCGACCCACCCAATGATGTCGCAAGGAGACCACCATGGATGCTGCGCTACCCAAAGAGCACCTGCCAACAAACCACCACCGACGGCAATGGGTCATGCTGACGGCCACTGCAGGCGGTGCAGGCGCGGTGCTGGTTGCCGTGCCTTTTATCTCGTCATTTGCACCCAGCGAGCGCGCCAGGGCCGCAGGCGGCCCGGTGGAGGTGGACATTGCGGACATAGCCCCAGGGGAGATCAAGACGGTAGCGTGGCGCGGCAAGCCAGTCTGGGTTGTCAGGCGGACCGCCGGGATGGTCGCCGCACTGCAAGGCCATGATGACCAGCTGGCAGACCCGGCATCCACCACAAACCAGCAGCCTGCCTATGCAAAAAACGCTGCGAGGTCCATCAGACCCGGGGTTTTTGTAGCCATCGGAATTTGCACGCACCTGGGTTGCTCGCCCAACCGCGCGCCAGCGGGTGCGGCCAACCCAAGCCTGCCTGGCGACTGGCTTGGCGGCTATTTTTGTCCCTGCCACGGCTCGACCTTTGACGGCGCAGGACGCGTTTTCAAAAACAAGCCAGCGCCCATCAATCTGGAAATCCCGCCGCACCGCTTTGCCAGCGACACCCGTATCCATATTGGCGACGATGCGCCAGCATGACCACACCACCTGTTTTAACTATCTCCCCAGGAATACCCATGAAAACCATGCACACGCCCGACACCCTTACCCAGGCCAGCCTGGCCGACCTGCTGGCATTCAAGGGGCAACCTTGCCTGTCGCTTTACCAGATGACTCACCGCAGCCACCCGGACAACCAGCAGGACCCCATCCGGTTTCGCCACCTGGTCAAAGCGCTTGAGGCCTCGCTGCAGCGCCTGGATGGGCTCGATACTGTCCAGGTGCTGCTTGAACCGTTCAATGCCCTTGAGCACGACCATGACTTCTGGATGCACACCCAGGGCGGCCTGGCCGTGCTGGCGGCACCGGGCCTGTTTCGCGCATTCTTGCTGCAACAACCCGTGGCCGAACTGGCCGTGGTGGCTGACAGCTTTCATACCAAACCGCTGCGCCAGGCGCTGCAGTCAACCGGGCGCTACCAGGTGCTGGCGTTGAGTCTGGACAAGGTGCAGCTGTTCGAGGGTGATCGTAACGCGCTCGACGCCGTGGCACTGGCAGCGGACGTGCCGAAGAACATGACTGAAGTACAGGGTAATGACCGCACCGAGCCGCACGAATCGGTGTCCTCGTACGGCGGCCTCGGCAGCGGCCACATGGCCATGCACCATGGTCAGGGCGGCAAGAAGGACATCATTGACGCCGGGGCCGAGCGGTTTTTCCGCGCTGTGGACCGCGCTGTGCTGGCGCACTATTCGCACCCGTCCGGCCTGCCCCTGATGCTGGCAGCCTTGCCCGAACACCAGCATCTGTTTCGCGCCGTCAGCCACAACCCGCAGTTGATGGCCAGTGGCCTGATGATCGACCCCCAGAGCCTGTCACCGGACGACCTCCGGCAGCGCGCGTGGGACGTGATGGCGCCCCAGCAGCAGGCGCAGCAGGCAGCGTGGAGCGAAGCCTACGCGGTCGCTGCAGGCCAGGGGCTGGGCAGCGAGGATTTGCCCGAGGTAGCGCACGCCGCTGTTGCTGGTCGCGTGGCCATGCTGCTGCTTGAGGCCGAGCGCCAGGTGGCCGGGCGCATTGACGCGTCGACCGGGCGCATTGACCCTTCCGATCTCGACAGCCCGCGTGCGGACGACGTGCTCGACGACCTGGGCTCGCTGGTCGAGCGCATGGGCGGTGAAGTCCATGTGCTGCCAGCCGACCGTATGCCGTGCAGTACCGGCGTGGCAGCGCGCTTTCGCCACTGACCCGCTTATTCCAACCGCACAGGAGAGCCCGTGAAAATCCAACTCAATACCGATGTCAATATCGACGGCAACGAGGCGCTGGCTGCAGATATCAGCGCCACGATAGAACAAGTGCTGGAGCACTTTAGTGAACACATCACCCGGGTTGAAGTCCACCTGAGTGACGAAAACGGAGCCAGGAGTGGGCAGCAAGACCATCGCTGCATGCTCGAAGCCCGCCTTGAAGGCCGGCAGCCGGTGGCGGTGACTGAACACGCTGCAACGCTGGAGCAGGCGGTTCAGGGGGCTGCACACAAGCTGTCTCATTTGCTCAACAGTACGCTGGGGCGGTTGCACAACCACCGCGAGAAAACGTCCGGTCTGCCGTTGTCAGGCACGGAGCCTGTACACCGCTGATGTTATGTCAGTCTGACAGTGCCATGCGCTGGGCGGGGCAAAATACGGTTCTTGTTTTATAACCCTGCTTTCCCGATGACCAACTCTTTCTGCCTGCCTTGCGGCCCTTTTGACGCAGCCATCATCGACCTGGACGGCACCATGGTGGACACCATGGGAGACTTTGTGGTCGCCCTCAACGCCATGCTGCATGAGCTGGGCTTGATGCCCGTTGATCGGGCTGTGGTGACGCTGCTGGTGGGCAAAGGCTCTGAACATCTTGTAAGTTCAGTGCTAAATCATGCTCTGGGGCAGCAAATACATGGGCTAGGCGCTATCAATAATGAAGCAGCTGAGTCAGGCAAGGATCACCCAGTGCATCCGCTTTTTAACACCGCCTTTGCCAGTTACCAGCAGCATTACCGCGCCACCAATGGCCAGCATGCTGAGGTGTATGCCGGTGTGGTTGACGGATTGCTGGGTTTGCAGCGCGCAGGCCTGAAACTGGCCTGCCTGACCAACAAGCCACTGGCGTTTGCCCAAGCCTTACTACGCCTTAAAGGCCTTGACGGGTTTTTCACCGTGGTGTTTGGCGGCGACTCGTTTGAGCGGAAAAAGCCTGACCCGCTGCCTTTGCTCAAAACCTGCGAGGCGCTTGGCGTGCTGCCTGCCCGTACCCTGATGGTTGGCGATTCAAGCAACGACGCTCAAGCCGCACGCGCTGCAGGCTGCCCGGTGGTACTGGTCACGTATGGCTACAACCACGGCCAGCCGATTGCCAGCGCAGATGCTGACGCCATGGTCAGCTCGTTTGTGGAACTGCCCCCATTGCTTGAAGCAAACCAGTCAAAAAAAGCGTGAAGAGCGCAAAAATCACAAAATGATTGGCCAGCCCTTTGAATACGGGCGCAGGCAGCTGTCAAAAAAATAGCTGTGGGCTGCAGGCTAGCTCACACCGTGACCCAGGATATAGGTTTCAAGCTGCTTGATCTGGTCGCCTTGCTGGCGAATGATGTCTTTGACGATATCGCCAACGGACACCATGCCTAGCACCTTGCCACTTTCGACGACCGGCAGGTGGCGAATGTTGCGACTGGCCATGGTGTTCATGCATTTGTCCAGCTCATCGGCCATCGCCACGGTGACAGGGTCCGGGGTCATGACGGTCGCCAGCAGCGTTTGCTTGGCATTCCAGCCCGGTAGCAGCACCTTGATGGCACAGTCGCCCTGCGTCACGATACCCTTGAGCGCCGTGCCGTCGATGACCATGATGGAGCGGATTTTGTGGTTTTTCATCAACTCCAGTGCATCAAACACCGAATCAGTGGGAGTCAGTGAAATGACGGCGGCGGACTTCTGATCAATACAATTTTTGACGGTGGCCATGGTGAATTTTCTGCAAAAGACTATCAAAATGGATAAATTTCACTATAGCACCCGCCCTCGACTCAGCAAAAGACTCAACTAATGGCACTTGGCCTCCACCTGATGTTTTTTACGAATCCTGGCGTTGCCCAGTATGCCAAGTGTGCCCAGATGCGCACCACAGCCAGAGCGCGGTCAGGACGCTTTGCCCAACAGGGCGTCTTTGAGTTTGTCGTCGGCTGGATGCGGTCCCAGCCAGATGCGTATAAACGCATTAAAAAACTCGACTTCCTTGAATGGCTCGCCTTGAACCTTGCCCTTGACTGTTACCACCTGGCCGCTGCCCGGTACCCAGTCGTTGGTGATGACGTCACCAGCGACCAGTTTTTTCTGATCTGAAAAGATCTGGCCCATGCGGATCAGTCCGGGGATGAGCTTGGACATTTCACTCTTGGTTGCGTTTTCTTCAAACCCTTTTGTGAAGGCTTTGCCAAAGTCATTCGAGTCAACATCGCGCAGCATGGTGAGCGTCAAGCGTTTAGGGCCGGTAGCCGCAAAAAACTCCTCCGGTGTGGCTGCCTTTTTGCCCACATACAGGGCGGCAACATACACCTTAAAAATAGCTTTATAGCGAATACCTGCCCCGTTGAGCTGCAGTTTGGTGCCAGCCACATCGATGGTGTCGTCCAGTTTGACGCCTGCAACGTCCACTTGCGCGGCCAGCGCCCCCAGTGACAGCATGGCACCGGCCAGCGCGACAGCGCATTGATTGCGTAAAGTCATCAGTGTCTCCTTGATGGTTTTTGAAAACGAACGAGCGTTCTTTTTTGAAGCTCTATTTTCAGGCCCGTGACCCTGCGCCGCAATAGGGTTTGCCAGAACGTTTTTTTGCTACACTTTGCCGGATATGCCTGATTTGCACATCATTCACGCCAAACTTCCGGGTCTCGCCGACCGGGGAGCCTGGGTCTGGCGACGCTGCTTTCGCACCCACGCCTGAGCGCGGGCAAACCACCACTGGTTTCCCCGCATCGTGTCCGCCGTTCTGGCGGGCCACTTGAATGATCAGGGCCATGCCTTATGCGCAAAAGCCCCCTTGCGAAAGACACCACCGTGATGACTGAACTCGAATTTAAAAGCCTGGCCAGCCAGGGCTACAACCGCATTCCGTTGATGGTCGAAGCCTTTGCCGACCTTGAAACGCCGCTGTCGCTCTACCTCAAACTCGCGCACGCCAAAGACGGCGGGCGTTTCAGCTTTTTGCTGGAGTCGGTGGTGGGCGGTGAGCGTTTTGGCCGTTACAGCTTCATTGGCCTGCCTGCGCGCACGCTGGTACGGGCGACAGGCTTTGGCAGCAACACCGTGACCGAGGTAGTCACCGATGGCAGGGTGGTTGAAACGTCTGGGCAGAACCCGCTGGACTTCATAAGCGACTACCAAAAGCGCTTCAAAGTGGCATTGCGCCCCGGCCTGCCGCGTTTTTGCGGCGGTCTGGCGGGGTATTTTGGCTACGACGCAGTGCGTTACATCGAGAAAAAACTGGAGGCCAGCTGCCCGCCCGACACCCTGGGCTGCCCGGATATTCTGCTGCTGCAGTGCGAAGAACTCGCCGTGATTGACAACCTCTCGGGCAAGCTGTATCTGATGGTCTATGCCGACCCGGCCAGTCCCGAGGCCTACGCCAATGCCAAAAAACGTCTGCGCGAGCTCAAAGAGCAGCTCAAATACTCCGTTAGCGCCCCGGTGGTCAAACCAAGCCAGGCTTACCCGGCCGAGCGTGACTTTGCCAAGGCCGACTACATCGCGGCCGTTGAAAAAGCCAAGCGTTTGATAGAAGCAGGCGACTTCATGCAGGTGCAGGTTGGCCAGCGCATCAAAAAACGCTACACCGAGTCGCCACTGAGTTTGTACCGGGCGCTGCGGTCATTGAACCCGTCGCCTTACATGTATTACTACCACTTCGGAGATTTCCATGTGGTGGGTGCATCGCCCGAGATTCTGGTGCGGCAGGAGCAATTGAGTGAGGCTGCTGGCGGCGGACAAAAAATCACCATTCGCCCCCTTGCAGGCACCCGGCCAAGGGCCTCGTCACCCGAGGCTGACAAATTGGTTGAGCACGAGC
>JBBRMH010000107.1:0-14027 GCA_038230935.1 Burkholderiales bacterium
CCTATGTACATCGGTAGTGTGCATTTTGCTGTGGCCGGGCGCGATATTTTTCTCATCTTGCACAAGCGTGCCAGCTTTGTGCAGCAGACAATTGCTTTGGTAGCACTTTTTTTGCTCTGCTTCAATGCGTAAGTCCTGGTTTCTTGCAACGCCCGCCCAAGGGCAAAGCAGTTTGGCACCGTCACGGTCTTGTACCGAAGCGGGCGTGCCCACGATGGCCATCAGCAGACCCAGGGTCAGGGTGTCCCCCAAAATAAGCCGCTTGGCGCTCTTGAATGTGCTTGCCTGCGTCCGTAGCCTTTGGGTTCAGCGGGCGCCATGGGTTGTTTGTGTCTGCCCGCTTTGCGCTGCACAGCCGCGCGCAGCGTGTCGTGAACGCGATGCCAGATACCTTGCTTTTTTCATTGCCAAAAATAGCCGTAAACAGTGACTCATGGCAGGAAAATATTTGAGCAGCAAGCGCCACGCACAGTCGGCGCTAACAATGTACAAAACAGCATTGACCACCCGGCGCAAATCAGTTTTTTGAGGGCAGCCTCCCGGCTTGGCTTGGCTGGGTGTAGCAAAGGCTGGGTGTGATCCCATGAAACTGGACAGGTGGGGTATCTTTTGGCGCGACCTTGTTTCGCGCTTTGCTTCTTGGCTCTGTCAAAAAGTCACCAAATCTACTCCGAACAATGCGTATCACCGTTGGCTCTTGGACTTTTAAAACACGCTCTGAGGGTTTCGCGTTCCACCATGCGGTCAATCTCAGCGCACACATCAGCCATGCTGCCGGAGATGGTCATTCTGCCCGCACACAACGGGCCGATATCTGGCTCGAATTGACGCACGATTTTCAGTTGTACGGTCGGGCGTTTCAGGGGAAAGTTGATCTGGGAGTCAGCAAACAAATCTTTTTTAGATGCCTGGCAGATGTGCTGGCCAGTGACCAGCACCAGCTTGCGCGGCCTGCTTTTCTTGACTTCCTTGAACGATGCAATGTCGGATGCTGATGCATCCGTATCAAATAACCCCAACTGGGTTCGCAGCCGCGTCAGTAAAGTGGACAAAACTGGAATGTTTGAAAAACTGACGATTCCCATGATGGATTTCCTGTTCAAGCGCTTGCACACGCACAATGGCTGTGCATGAAGAGCGCTGTGAAACGACTGCAACAGGGTCTTGGCCAATCACTTGACCGACCCCCACCTGCCGCGCAATTGAATGAACAAATCGCTATGTCAGCAAGGTGTTCCGGATCAAGCCTACAGCGAGGCCTTCAATTTCGAGGGGCTCTCCAGGCTGGACCACAATCGTTTTGAAGTCCGGATTTTCAGCCATCAGTTCAATGACCGCCCCGGTTTGCCGAAACCGTTTGACCGTCACCTCATCGCCCAGTCGAGCCACGACGATCTGACCGTTTTTAGCCTCTTTGGTTTGTTTGACAGCCAGCAAGTCACCGTCCATGATGCCTGCATTGCGCATGCTCATGCCACTGACTTTGAGCAGGTAGTCAGGTTGTTTCTGGAACAGGCTACTTTCAAAGCAATAGCTTTGCTCGATGTGTTGCTGGGCGAGGATGGGGCTGCCGGCAGCCACTCTGCCTACCAGGGGCAGTATCAGCTGGCTCAGGCCTGGCAACAGTGGGAAAGATTGTTTTATGCGGGATTCGCGGAGTTCATTGATAGAGCGCAACGCATCGTCGCGTAACCGTATGCCGCGTGAAGTGCCACTGACCAGTTCGATCACACCTTTGCGGGCCAAAGCCTGCAGATGTTCTTCTGCGGCATTGGCAGAGCGAAATCCCAGTTCGCTGGCTATTTCGGCGCGGGTAGGGGGTGCACCCGTCAGGGCAATGGCGTTTTGAATCAACTCCAGAATTTGTTGCTGGCGGGCTGTGAGCCTGGGCGTTTCCTGGCGCATATTGGAGAAATGGTTCAAAGTGCTCATGGCGTATATTCTTGGTATGACCCGAAGTGTTGCGACCAGCAGTTGCGCTGCATGCGCGCTTTACAGGAATTGAGGAATTGAGGAATTTATAAAACAGTACTGTTTTAATATCCAGTAACTGTATTTTTATCCAGTTTTTTATCCAATGCAAGCTAATTCATTCATGCAGACAAAAAATATTGTGATTTTGGGGACAGGTGGCACGATTGCGGGCAAGGCCGCGAGTGCTGGCGACAACATTGGCTACACCGCTGCGCAAGTGGGTGTGGCTGAACTGATGGCGGCTATTCCAGCACTTGCTGCAGCAAGCCACTTGCTGGTTGAACAGGTGGCCCAGATTGACAGCAAGGACATGACTTTTGCCGTGTGGGTGCATCTGGCTGAACGGGTACGTTATTTTCTGGCCCGTGACGACGTGGGTGGCGTGGTGATTACCCACGGCACAGACACTCTTGAAGAAACGGCTTATTTTCTCCAGTCGGTTCTGGACCCGGTCAAACCGGTGGTGTTGACGTGTGCCATGCGTCCTGCAACATCGCTGGCACCCGATGGGCCGCAAAATGTCATGGACGCGCTGGCTGTGGCCGGGCACGCTGGTGCGCGGGGGGTGGTGGCGGTGTGTGCTGGCGTGGTGCATAGCGCGCTGAATGTGCAGAAAGTGCACCCTTATCAGCTGGACGCGTTCAGCTCTGGAGACTCGGGACCTGTCGCGTATGTTGAAGAGGGTGCGCTCAGAATATTACGAAATTGGCCTGGCGGGCAGCAAACACGGGCGCTACCAGCTATTGAATTGATAGCTATCCTGGCGCAGGCTGTGACTGGCAACGCCTGGCCCCGCGTGGAAGTCGTGATGAGCTATGCAGGTGCAGGCGGCGCGGTGGTCGAAGCGCTGTGCATGGCAGGTGTTCATGGCCTGGTGGTGGCTGCCACGGGCAATGGAACGCTGCACCACGATCTTGAAGCGGCGTTGCTTCATGCGCAGTCGCAAAGCATCCAGGTGGTCAGAGCAACCCGTTGCGTGAATGGAAGGGTATTGCCCAAACCCGGTGACGCGTTGGCTGATTCAAACGGCCTAAGCCCGGTCAAGGCCCGGGTCGAGTTGATGCTGCCGGGCGCAGTACAAATCTAGCCAGCCAACGCCGCAAAAACCCTGGCCGTAATGTCTTCAACCGTTCCCATGCCGCTGATGGCGCGGTAAGCCGGAGCGTCAGCCGGTTCAGCTTGTGCCCACAGCGAGTAATAGTCCACCAGCGGACGGGTTTGTGCGCTGTAGACCTCCAGACGCTTGCGCACTGTGACTTCCATGTCGTCTTCGCGCTGAATCAGTGCTTCACCTGTCACGTCATCCAGACCTTCAACCTTGGGTGGGTTGTATTTGACATGGTAAGTGCGACCAGAGGCGCTGTGCGAGCGGCGACCGCTCATGCGCTCAATGATGGCCTCAAAGGGCACGTCAATTTCCAGCACATAGTCCAGTTTGACACCGGCAGCTTTCATGGCATCGGCCTGGGGAATCGTGCGGGGAAAGCCATCGAACAAAAAGCCTTTGTCGCAATCGGTTTGTGCAATGCGCTCCTTGACAAGGTTGATGATGAGGTCATCGCTGACCAAAGCGCCAGATGCCATTATTTTTTTTGCCTCAAGTCCTAAAGGCGACCCTGCCTTGACAGCGGCGCGCAACATGTCACCTGTAGAAATTTGCGGAATATTGTATTTTTGGCAAATGAAGGTGGCCTGGGTACCTTTGCCTGCGCCCGGTGCACCTAACAAAATCAGTCTCATGGTTGTCCTCGTATTTTTTATGAATTCAGCAGCTTGTCCGCCTGACGGCTCCGGTAGTCACCGGGAAAACCACCGAGCCGACGCTATGGGCAATCAAAAATTGGCATCACACAGCGGCGCTCCAGGGTTGTCTTTTCCAAGGATAGCATGCACCTATTGGGGTCAGCTTACATCTGCAGTCAAGATATTGCAGTCATGCTTGCCAAGGCTGGGAAAACAACCGGCGAGCTTCAGCGAGGTCTTCAGGCGTGTCTACACCGATGCCTGGCGGACTGTGGGTGATATGGACTGCGATGCGGTGACCATGCCACAAAACCCGCAGCTGCTCCAGCGCCTCCAGTTGCTCCATGGGGGCTTGGGGCAGGGCGGGGAAGGACTTTAAAAAACTGGCCCTGTAGCCATAAATGCCCACGTGGCGAAGTGGCCTGGGCAAGTGACTGCCGGCCTTCCACCAGGCCTGATTTGCAAAATCGCGCGCCGCAGGAATCGGTGAGCGGCTGAAATAAAGTGCGCTCTGGTGTGCATCCAGCACCACTTTGACGATATTTGGGTTCAGGAAGTCGGCAAGTTCCTCAATCGCATGCGCCGCCGTGCTCATGACGCATTCTGGACGGGCAGACAACAGCAGCGCCACCGCGTCAATCAGCGCCGGATCGATCAGTGGCTCGTCGCCCTGTACGTTGACAACCCGTGCATCGCCCTGCAGCGCCAGCAGGTCGCAGGCTTCGGCCAGCCTGTCGCTGCCGCTGGGGTGGTCTGCGCGTGTCAGTACGGCGTTCACACCAAAATCAGTACATTTCTCAATGACTTGCTGGCTGTCTGTGGCGACCACAACCTGTTGGGCACCACTGAGCAGCGCACGCTGCGCGACACGAACCACCATGGGAACGCCGCCAATATCGGCAAGCGGTTTGTCCGGCAGACGTGTCGATGCCATGCGTGCGGGAATGAGGACCGTAAAACTCATGCCTTTTGCGTCTTTAAAGGCCAAGCTCTTCGTCACTCAGGGGCCTTGCTTGCGCCTCCAGCATCACTGGCAACCCGTCTTTTACAGGATAGGCCAGACGGGCGCTTCGGGAAACGAGTTCCTGCTTCTCGCGGTCGTAGTCAAGGGGCCCTTTGGTGACAGGGCAAACCAATAGTTCGAGCAGTTTAGTGTCCATGATGTGATGGTAGTTGAGAAAGCAGGGGTACGAGCAACGCATCCACAGCGTCTAAGAATGCAGGCTCTGGTGAAAACAGCAGTGGCACTGCCAGCAGGTGTACCGACGCCATGGCTGGCAGTGCGAAAAGCTTGACGGCATCTTTTTCAGTACACAGAACCGTGCAGCCTTTGCCAGCGACAGGTTGATCGTCTGAAAAATCGCAGTGATCAGGCAGGCTGATGGTCTGGCTCAGCACCAGACCGCGTGCAATCAACATGCCAAAAAATGCGTCAGGCTGGGCGATGGCCGCCAGTGCGATCAAGGTCTGACCCTTCAGGCTGTCCAGCTGGACCCGGTTGCCGCCGGCGTCCACTGCATAGTCGGCCAGCTGCCTGGACGAGCTGAAGCCGCCAAATGCAGGCGACTGGCCCGTGTGCAAAACCAGATCAATACCGCTGTTTAGCCGATCTGGCCAGGGTTCGCGCAGCGGGCCAGCCGGCAGCAGCCAGCCGTTGCCCACACCCCGGTCGTCAAACACGGCGATTTCCACATCACGCGCCAGCGCATAGTGCTGCAGGCCGTCATCACACACCAGTAACTGGGTTTCAGGGTAGGCAGCCAGCAATGCCCTGGCTGCATCGATCCGTTTTTTTGCTATAAAAACAGGAGCGCCTGTCGCACGTTTTATAAGGGCCGGCTCATCACCTGACGCTGTAACAGGTGTGCTCGCAGCTACCTCAAGGCATGCCCGTCCTGCGCGCCCATAACCGCGCGATATCACCCCTACGTTCAGCCCGCGCTGCTGCCAATGCCTGACCAGCGCCATCACCAGGGGTGTTTTCCCGGCACCGCCCGCTATGACGTTGCCCACCACCACCACGGGCACCCCGACGCGTGTGGATTTGAAAACCCCCCACAGGTAGAAACGACGCCGCCAGAAAACCAGCAGACCGTAGATTTGCGACACAGGCCACAACAGGCAAGCCAGCCCGCTTCGGTTCAGCCAGGCCTGCTGGAGGGTACGTTTTACCTCCTGGTTGCTGGAAGGCGGGGCTATAAGTTCATATCCATACAGCGGCACACGCGATCAACGTGTCCGCTACCGGGTGCCTGCCTGGGCGGCACTCTGCGTGGCGAACGTGATCTGCGAGAAACCGCTGCGGCGGGCGGCTTCCATCACAGTGATGACCGCCTGGTGCGTCGCGCTGGCGTCAGCGCTGATGATGATCACGCTGTCCTTGCCTGCTTTGGCGGCTCCAGTCAGCGCAGTACCAATGGCTTCAATCGTACGGCCTTCCACAGCCGTTTTGTTGACCATGTAACGGCCATCACTGCTGACCGCCACGATGACTTCCTTGGGGTAATCGCGCTGCTGCTCGGCATCGGCCAAAGGCAGTTTGATTTGCAACTCTGTGAATTTGCTGTACGTCGTGGACAACATCAGGAAGATGAGCACCACAAGCAAGACATCGATAAAGGGAATCAGGTTGATTTCAGGTTCATCGCGCGAACCTCGGCGGAAATTCATCGGGCATCTCCCTCAAGCATGTCATGGTTTCGAGGCGGCACTGATGGGCCGCCAAAAGTCGCGTCATATGTCACGTCATATGTCGCGCCAAATTGGGGCGATTGCAGTGACAGGCACAAAGTATCCGGCAGTGTCATTATTTACGCAGCGTGTTGAGGTGACGTACAAAACGCTCCGATGCCAGCTCCATCGTCAACAGATAACCATCTACGCGGGCGCGGAAATAACGCCAGAAAATAAGCGATGGAATGGCCACGATCAGTCCGAAAGCCGTGTTGTACAGCGCGATTGAAATACCCTGTGCCAACTGTGCCGGGTTGCCACCTGCAGCACCACTGACACCGCCACTACCGGCCTGCGAGCCGAAAATCTCGATCATGCCAATCACCGTTCCCAAAAGACCGAGCAAGGGCGCAGCAGAGGCAATGGTTGCCAGGGCAGCCAGATAACGCTCGAGTTTATGGGCCGCTTGCCGACCGGCACCTTCAAATGTGGAGCGCAGATCGTCTTCACTGAGTTTCGGGTTGGTATTGAGTGCCCGAAGGCCACTGGCCAGGACTTCACCCAGCAGCGAGCTTTGTTCCAGCTGCGAGACCACTTCCGGCGAGGGAATGGCCGTGCGTGATACCGTGATGGCTTCTTCTATCAGCTTTGCAGGCGCGACTTTGCGGGTTCTCAAACTGCCAAAACGCTCAATGATCAGCGCAAAAGCCAAAATGGAGCAGGCAACCAGAGGCCAGATAGGCCAGCCTGCAGCTTGTATGATCGAAAACAACACGCATCTCCCAGCGAATAAGTTGGAATGAATTATGGCCTACACAAGCGGCTGCTTTGATGTGTTCATGACGGTTGCCGCTGATTTGCACAAACTCTGCCAACACGCATTTGAAATGACAACGATTCACAGAACTTGTGGACAAGCTTGTGGATAAGTCATATTGACAGCGTCGTGAAGGCCCGCCAGAGCTGCAATGTGACAAAACGATGAAATTTTAAGCAGAATCAAGCGATTTAAAATTGATGATCTACAGCAGTTTTTGTTCTTTGTGTTCTCTTTGGCAGCGGGGTGTCGGGTTCTTCAGCCTGCGACGGGCGACTCTTCAACACCGCCTCTGTGGACATGGGGAGCGTCGTCATGGTTGATACAGATGACATGCTTATGGGCCGTGGTTCTGGCATCAAGCTTTGGCCTGTCGGTTCATTGCTGAGGGCGATTGCGGACAGCCTTGAAGCGCGTTTTAACCCAGTTGCGGTTCAGGGAGAAATCACCGGATTTTCCCGGGCTGCCAGTGGGCACTGCTACTTCTCCCTCAAGGACGAACAGGGGCAAATTCGCTGTGCCATGTTCCGCCGGGCCGCTGGAATGCTGGACTTTGCCCCGCGTGACGGTCAACGGGTTGAATTGCGCGGCAAGCTGGGCGTGTATGACGCGCGGGGCGAGTTACAGCTGGTGGTCGAGTCCTTGCGACAAGCCGGGCAGGGCAGCCTGTTTGAGCAATTTATCAAGCTCAAAGAATCTCTTCAGGCCCAAGGCTTGTTCGATGCCGGACGCAAACGCGCCTTGCCTCTGCTGCCCAAAGCGATTGGTGTGGTCACCTCACTGGGTGCTGCGGCATTGCACGATGTGGTGACTGCACTGCAACGCCGCGTGCCGCACATCCCCGTCGTGATTTACCCTGCCAGTGTCCAGGGCAGCCAGGCCGCTGGCGAGCTGCGTCAGGCGCTGATCAAAGCTGGCCAGCGCAACGAGGTGGATGTGCTGCTGCTGGTACGCGGCGGTGGTGCAATGGAAGACCTGTGGGCTTTTAATGACGAGCAACTTGCCCGCGCCATTGTGGCCTCGCCACTGCCCGTCATCAGCGGTGTGGGCCATGAAACAGACTTCACCATCGCCGACTTTTGTGCCGATGTCCGTGCCCCGACGCCCACTGCAGCAGCCGAATTAAGTGCGCAGCCGCAGGGCGTCTGGCTGGGTCTGTTGAACTTGATGTTGTCCAGGTTGCAAGATGGCGTGGACAGACAGCTCCAGGCCAGCGGCCAGCGGCTTGATATTGCGACCGCGCGTTTGGGTCGTCCATCGCACTTTGTCACCCGCCAGCAGGCAAGGCTGGCGGCCCACGCGCAAGACCTGCAGCATGCTGCGCGTGCCACACTCAGCCGTGAAAGTGCACAGCTCCAGTCGTTGGCACTGACTTTTCCGAAAGTGCTGGCCAGCGCTGTACAACAACAGCAGTGGCGGCTTGTGAATGTCCAGGTCCGGCTGGATTCGGTGAATCCGGCGCTCGTCTTGACACGTGGCTATGCATGGTTGGCCGACACTCGGGGGCATGCCATCACGAGCGTCAGGCAAACCCGTGCAGGACAGCCAGTGCGCGCTACCCTTGTTGATGGCGAGGTCGATTTGAGCGTGACGGCACCCCGGCTGATTTAGTTTTTACAATAAATGTGATAACTTGCTGAAAAGTTTGAAGATTTTTAACCACCACTAGGAAAACCATGGAACACACTTTGCCGTCCCTGCCTTATGCGATTGACGCTTTGGCACCGAATTACAGTCAGGAAGCCTTTGAATATCACCACGGCAAGCACCACAATGCCTACGTGGTCAACCTCAATAATTTGCAAAAAGGCACCGAGTTTGAGGCCATGACGCTGGAAGAAATCGTCAAGAAATCAAGCGGCGGGGTTTACAACAATGCGGCCCAAACCTGGAACCACACATTCTTCTGGAGCTGCATGAAGCCTGCGGGCGGCGGCGAGCCTTCTGGTGCGCTGGCTGAGGCGATCAATGCCAAGTTTGGCTCTTACGCAGCTTTCAAAGAAGCGTTTGTCAAGTCTGCTGTCGGCAATTTTGGATCGGGCTGGACCTGGCTGGTTAAAAAGCCCGATGGCTCGGTAGATATTGTCAACACCGGACCTGCCGGAACCCCATTGACAACAGCCGACAAAGCCTTGCTCACTGTGGATGTCTGGGAGCACGCCTACTACATTGACTACCGCAACATGCGGCCCAAGTTCGTTGAAACCTTTTTGGCGAGCCTCGTGAACTGGAGCTTTGCCGAGGCGAACTTCGCCTGATCCGACTCAATCGTCAGGTACAAAAAAGCCGACCTTGCGTCGGCTTTTTTTATTCCGGATTGTCAAAACCCTGCAAGACTAGCGTTGAGCCTGAAACGGCGCACCCTGGAGCTTGCTGCCTGCCTTGATTCCTTTTTTGGCGAACCAGCCCTGGTTCATTTCCAGCACATAACGCACCGGCTTGTCTGAGCAGTGTGAATCCAGCGATTGCGGCTTCATGTCCACCAGATTCACGATCGTGCCGTCATCCGCTACAAAAGCTGCTGTCAATGGCAAAAGCGTGTTCTTCATCCAGAAGCACTGCTGGCTGGGTTGGTCGAATACGAAAATCATGCCTTCATGCTGGGGCATGTCTTTGCGAAACATCAGTCCAATTTGGCGTTGTTCGGAGTTCAATGCGACTTGTGCATCGATTTGATACATTCCCGCAGAAATTGCAACGCGCTGCAGATTCATTTGCGGTGCCTCTTGCGCTTGGGCAGAAAACGCGCTGAAAAAACCAAGCATTAACAGCACACCGCGCGCAGACAGCTGTTTAAAACGCAGTGAGTCAAGTTTGAAAACCATGATCAGTAATCGCCCGTATCAAAAGTTCAAGCATATACGACACCCATAAAAAATGCCCGCACAGGGCGGGCATTTTGAGTCAGCAAAGCCGGAATTACTTGCTTGCAGCAGGCTTGGCTTCAGCTTTTGCGGCTTTTTTGGCAGCAGCTGCGTCAGCTTTTTCTTTTTTGGCAGCAGCGGCTTTTTCTTTCTTGGCAGCTTTGGCAGCAGCTCTTTCTTCTTTGGTCATCGCAGCTGGCTTGTTAGCCATTTCTTTTGGCTTGGCTTCCGACTTCATTTCAGATTTTGCAGCTGCTGCAGCGGCTGGCGCGGCAGCAGCTGGTGCTGCCATTGCTGGCTTGGAAGCACCAGCCATAGGAGCACCAGTGTGGGAGGCAGCAAAAGCGCCAACAGCAAACAGGCTAGAAATCAGGGCAGCAAGAATTTTGTTCATTTGGATTTTCCGAAAGTAATGTTGTTGGAGACAAGTACCCCGAAAATTTCGGAGGCCTCACCATAACGAGGCCAGTTTGGAATTGGTTGACAGGATGTGCAGATTTTCTGGTCAAAAAACTTTCCGGCTAGAATTTAGGGGTTTTTACCTAAACTGCAAATTCGGTATCTTCATTGCTGCCGCCAATGCTTCCTGGAGACTTTTAAAAATGTATCAGCACATCAAGGTGCCCGCTCAGGGCAGCAAAATTACAGTCAATGCCGACAACTCATTGAATGTGCCTGACGAGCCCGTCATTCCCTTCATTGAGGGCGACGGTACCGGTGCAGACATCACACCTGTGATGCTGAAAGTGGTGGATGCCGCAGTTGCCAAAGCCTATGGCGGCAAGAAAAAAATTCACTGGATGGAAGTCTATGCCGGTGAAAAATCCACCAAGGTCTATGGCCCTGACGTCTGGTTGCCAGAAGAAACCCTGCACGCCGTGCGCGACTATGTGGTGTCCATCAAGGGACCGCTGACAACGCCGGTTGGCGGTGGCATTCGCAGCCTGAACGTGGCCATGCGCCAGGAACTGGATTTGTATGTTTGCCTGCGCCCGATCCAGTATTTCAAAGGCGTGCCTTCACCCGTCAAGGAGCCAGAGAAAACGAATATGGTGATCTTCCGTGAAAACTCGGAAGACATTTACGCCGGTATTGAATTTGAAGCAGGCAGTGACAAAGCAAAAAAACTGATCAAATTCCTGCAAGATGAAATGGGTGTCAAAAAAATCCGTTTCCCCAACACCTCGGGTATCGGTATCAAGCCGGTTTCCAGCGAAGGCACCGAGCGCCTGATGCGCAAAGCCCTCCAGTACACCATTGACAACGACAAGCCCAGCGTGACCATCGTTCACAAGGGCAACATCATGAAGTACACCGAAGGCGGCTTTCGTGACTGGGCCTACGCCCTCGCGCAAAACGAGTTTGGCGCTGAACTGATTGACGGCGGCCCCTGGTGCAAGTTCAAGAACCCCAAAACGGGCAAGGACATCATCGTCAAGGATGTGATTGCTGACGCTTTCCTGCAGCAGATTCTGTTGCGTCCATCTGAATACTCGGTTGTTGCCACGCTCAATCTCAATGGCGACTACATTTCGGACGCACTGGCAGCACAGGTGGGTGGTATCGGCATTGCCCCAGGTGCCAATTTGTCTGACACTGTGGCCTGCTTTGAAGCAACCCACGGCACAGCGCCCAAGTACGCCGGTAAAGATTATGTGAACCCCGGCTCTGAAATCCTTTCGGCTGAAATGATGTTGCGTCACATGGGCTGGTTTGAAGCGGCGGACCTGATCATCAGTTCCATGGAAAAATCGATCAAATCCAAAAAAGTCACCTATGACTTTGCGCGTCTGATGGAAGGCGCAACCCAAGTGAGCTGCTCCGGTTTCGGTCAGGTCATGATCGACCATATGTAAATCCAGTTTCCTTCAGATGAAGTTACCAAACCGCCTGGGAGCGATCCCGAGGCGGTTTTTTGGTTTTTGTCTGCTGTATTCACATTTGCAGAGTCCAGGCTCGCTTGAATGTGGCGTTATCGCCACCAATTCCAATTCAAACCCCCATCCGACACACAGGCCGCCAACGGTGGCTAGAATGATTTCCATGGCTACCCAATTTCCGAAAATTCCCAAAAGTCCCGCTGCGCCCCCAACACCCGCGTTCAAACCTGAAGATGGTCAGGGCAACGACTCGGTTGTGCTGGAGCGCAGGCCCCAAAAGACCAAGCCGCCGCAGATGTACCAGGTGGTTCTGCTGAACGACGATTACACCCCGATGGAGTTTGTGGTGGTGGTGATTCAGGAATTTTTTAACAAGGACCGCGAGAGCGCCACCCAGATCATGCTGAAAATCCATCTGGATGGCAAAGGTGTTTGCGGTGTGTTTTCAAAGGATGTGGCCGCTACCAAAGTGGATCAGGTCACCGAAGCGGCCCGAAAAAACGGTCACCCACTACAGTGTGTCAGTGAGCCCATTGAATTGTGAAAAACCCGGCCCATATTTGAAACATTCAGAGTCAGTTGTCAGCATCGTCAGTTAAACATTAACGCAGCAAGCGAGAAGGAAAATCAATGATTGCCCAGGAATTAGAAGTCAGCTTGCACATGGCTTTTGTCGAAGCACGCCAGCAGCGCCACGAGTTCATCACCGTAGAGCACCTGCTCCTTGCGCTGCTCGACAACCCAAGTGCTGCAGAAGTATTGCGAGCGTGCTCTGCCAATGTTGATGATTTGCGTAAATCGCTGTCCAACTTCATCAAGGACAACACGCCGCAAGTAGCCGGTACCGATGACGTTGACACGCAGCCCACACTGGGTTTCCAGCGTGTGATCCAGCGCGCCATCATGCACGTGCAGTCCACCGGTAACGGTAAAAAGGAAGTCACGGGCGCCAATGTGCTGGTCGCTATTTTTGGTGAAAAAGACTCGCATGCGGTGTACTACCTTCACCAGCAGGGCGTCACGCGCCTGGATGTGGTGAACTTTATTGCCCATGGCATCAAAAAGAGCGACCCGCCAGAGCCGGCCAAACCCGGTGAAACCGCTGCTGAAAACGAGGAAGGCGGCGAAAAAAACGAAAAGCAGTCACCGCTTGAGCAGTACACCGTCAACCTCAACCAGCTGGCCAAAGAAGGCAAGATTGATCCGCTGATTGGCCGTCACTACGAAGTCGAGCGCGTGATCCAGATTCTCTGCCGGCGCCGTAAAAACAACCCGCTGCTAGTGGGCGAAGCTGGAGTCGGTAAAACGGCCATAGCCGAGGGCTTGGCATGGTGCATCACTCAAAACGACGTACCCGAGATCCTTGCTGATTCAGTGGTGTATTCGTTGGATATGGGCTCGCTATTGGCCGGAACCAAATACCGTGGTGATTTTGAGCAACGTCTCAAAGGCGTGTTGAAGGCTTTGAAGGACAGACCCAACGCGGTCTTGTTCATTGACGAAATTCACACGTTGATTGGCGCAGGGGCAGCTTCGGGTGGCACATTAGATGCGTCTAATTTGTTGAAACCTGGTCTGAGGTCAGGGCAACTCAAATGCATCGGAGCGACTACTTTTACGGAATATCGAGGTATCTTTGAAAAAGACGCCGCTTTGTCACGTCGCTTTCAGAAAATCGATGTGGTGGAGCCCACGGTTGATCAGACGGTGGAAATTTTGAAGGGATTGAAATCCCGGTTCGAAGAACACCACAACGTAAAGTATGCAGTGGCGGCCTTACAGGCGGCTGCGGAACTTAGCGCTAAATATATCAACGATCGGCATTTGCCTGATAAAGCCATTGATGTTATCGATGAGGCTGGCGCAGCCCAGAGAATCTTGCCACCTTCCAAGCGTAAGAAAACGATCACCAAGACGGAGGTGGAAGAGATCGTGGCAAAGATTGCCCGGATTCCTGCTGCCAACGTGTCCAACGACGACCGCGGCAAACTCAAAACCTTGGAGCGCGATTTACGCAACGTGGTGTTCGGGCAAGACAAGGCGCTGGATGTACTGGCTTCGGCGGTCAAGATGGCA
>JBBRMH010000108.1:0-13928 GCA_038230935.1 Burkholderiales bacterium
CTGATGCAGAAGTGGTTCGTCAAGGGCCTGGTGGATACGGAGCAATAGCATCCTTCACCGCTGAGGCGCAGAGAACGCAGAGGGCCGCAGTGATCACAAACAAACAGCTTATTTCTCTGACCCGCTTCCTCTGCGTTCTCTGCGCCTGTGCGTTGAATGCCCCCTGACCCAGAAGATATTTCGTTAGACAAACCATGGCCTCTATCTCGTTCAAAAACATCATCAAACGCTACGGCACAGGCAAGGCCGCCGTTCAGATCCTGCACGGCATTGACGCTGAAATCAACGACCATGAATTCATCGTCATCGTCGGGCCGTCAGGCTGCGGCAAATCCACACTGCTGCGCATGGTGGCCGGGCTGGAAGAAGTCACAGGCGGGCAAATCTGCATTGGCGGCAAGGTCGTCAATGACCTGGAGCCGTCCGAGCGCGACATTGCCATGGTGTTTCAAAACTACGCGCTCTACCCGCACATGAGCGTGTTTGACAACATGGCCTACGGCCTGAAGATTGCCAAAGTGCCGACCGCCGAGATCAAGACCCGGGTTGACAAGGCTGCCAAAATTCTGGAACTGGGCGCGCTGCTGGACCGTAAGCCGCGCGCCCTGTCAGGCGGCCAGCGCCAGCGCGTGGCGATGGGCCGCGCCATCGTGCGCCAGCCGCAGGTGTTTTTGTTTGACGAGCCCCTGAGCAACCTCGACGCAAAACTGCGCGTGCATACCCGGCTGGAGATTCAAAAGCTGCACCGCGAACTGGGCATCACCTCACTTTTCGTGACCCACGACCAGGTCGAAGCCATGACGCTGGCACAGCGCATGATGGTCATGAACGGCGGGCGCATGGAGCAGTTTGGCACGCCCGAGGAGGTCTATAACCGGCCCGCGACCACATTTGTGGCCAGCTTTATGGGCTCGCCGCCCATGAACCTGCTCCAAAAAGGTCCTAACGCAGCGCTGGGTGGCCCGGCTGGAGCCATCCTGGGCATCCGCCCCGAACACTTGAAAATCACTGAAACCGGCTGGCCGGTTCGGGTGGAAACCATTGAAATGCTGGGCGCTGAACGCCTGGTGTATGGCCGCTTTGGTGACGAACAACTGATCGTGCGTACCGACGAAAACGATGCCTGCCCGGCTTTGGACACCACCATTCACGTCACGCCACGGCCCGAGCG
Organism: Burkholderiales bacterium; assembly: GCA_038230935.1. Lineage (GTDB taxonomy): Bacteria > Pseudomonadota > Gammaproteobacteria > Burkholderiales > Burkholderiaceae_C > Polaromonas. Next base: position 1,172 of record JBBRMH010000108.1, read on the forward strand.
CCTGCACTGGTTTGATGCTGCCACCACACAACGCATCCCGTCCTCCATCACTTCAAAACCATGACCGACTGGCTTTATCCCCGCTGGATTGCACACAGGGGCGCAGGCAAGCTGGCCCCCGAAAACACCCTGGCCGCGTTCAAACTGGGGGCCAGCCATGGCTACCGCATGTTTGAATGCGACGTCAAACTCAGTCTTGACGATGTGCTTTTTTTGCTGCATGACGCGACGCTGGACCGCACAACCAACGCGCTCGGCGATGCAAGAGCGCACAACTGGCAGGCATTGTCACAACTCGACGCTGGCAGCTGGCATTCACCGGCTTATGCGGGTGAACCGCTGGCCCGTTTTGAAGCCATTGCCCGTTATTGCCTCGACAACAGCTATTTCCTCAACATAGAGATCAAGCCCACGCCCGGACTGGAAGCCGAAACAGGCACGGCTGTCGCTGATACCGCCGCGCAATGGTGGAAAGCTGCTTCTGTGCCACCACTGCTCACGTCGTTTCAGGTGGCGTGCCTTGAAGCTGCCCAGCGGGCGCAACCGCAGTTGCCACGTGGCCTGCTACTCGACCAGCTGGCACCCGGCTGGCTGGACACCGCACTAAGCTTGGGCTGTGTGGCGGTGGTGTGCAACCACAAACTGTGGGACGCTGGCACTGTGGCGCAGGTCAGACAAGCCGGACTAAAAACCCTGAGCTACACCGTCAACGACGCTGAATCTGTCAAACGCCTGCTGGCGCTGGGCACAGACGGCATCATCACCGACCGGGTAGATGTGTTCAAACCTGACGCCTGAGACGCGTCAAGCCTTGAAACTGCCCAGCAGCACCCCCTGGCAAACAGCTGCACCGAGCACCAGGGCGGCATAAGTCAGCATCTTGCCATCGTTGCCAAAAACCACCAGTCTCACCAGAAGCACCAGCATATTCACTGTAAAAATGATAGCTGCTTGCGCATACAAAGAAAGGGCTGGAGGCCTTTTTGACTCAAAAAATCGACTTGTCAGATGTGCCAATAGCACTAACCCCAGTGCCACAAACAGGGCCGGGGCCATAAAATTCAGGAGATGGTCGGTCAGTAAATAAGCAGTCATCTCAAGTCACGTCCTGGGCTGCAAAAAACCATCAAAAAATACTATCAGTGTCATCTGTAACGATATTGGTACGCACAACTGCCAGCAAGGCTGCTTCAATTTTATAATCTCTCCATGTCTGTCTGGGCCCTTGGGCTAAACCATAACACCGCACCGCTCGATTTGCGCGGCCGATTTGCGTTCTCCATGGACCAGATCGCGCCCACTTTGAAGGGTTTGCGCCAGTCGCTGTCACGCCAGCCTGAAGCGACCATCCTGTCAACCTGCAACCGCACCGAGATTTATTGTGCGGGCGACAAGCCCGCGCTGGAGCAAACCCTGGAGTGGCTGGCCCACAACGGCGGCATCTCCGCCGAGCTGCTGCGCCCCCACTCCTACACACTTGAAGGTGACCATGCCGCCCGCCACGCGTTTCGGGTTGCCAGCGGGCTGGACTCGATGGTGCTCGGCGAGCCGCAAATTCTGGGCCAGATGAAAGACGCCGTACGCGCTGCAGAGGGCGCAGGTGCCATGGGCTCGACCCTGCACCAGCTGTTTCAGCGCACGTTTGCAGTGGCCAAGGAAGTGCGCAGCACCACCGAAATCGGTGCCCACAGCATCAGCATGGCGGCAGCATCGGTTCGACTGGCCGGGCAGCTGTTTGAAGACCTTGAAGAAATCAAGATTCTGTTTGTCGGTGCGGGCGAAATGATCGATCTGGCAGCGACGCACTTTTCTGCCAGAAAACCCAAGCAGATGGTGATTGCCAACCGCACCATGGAGCGCGGTGAAAAACTCGCCAGCCGCTTTGGTGCCCAGGTCATGCCGCTGGCTGATCTGCCCAACCGCCTGCACGAGTTTGATGCGGTCATCAGCTGCACGGCGAGTATCTTGCCGATCATCGGCCTCGGTGCTGTGGAGCGGGCTGTCAAGCTGCGCAAGCGCCGCCCGATTTTCATGATTGACCTGGCCGTGCCACGTGACATTGAGCCTGAGGTCAAGGCCCTGCCCGACGTGTACCTGTACACCGTGGACGACCTTGCACACGTCGTACAAACCGGCATGGACAGCCGCCGTGCGGCGGTGGCGGAAGCTGAAATCATCATCGACGCAGGTGTGCAGAACTTCATGCACTGGCTGGAGCAGCGCGGCACGGTGCCGCTGATCCAGCAGCTGAACGCACAGGCCGATGAGTGGCGTACGCTGGAAATTGCGCGGGCCAAAAAACTGTTTGCCAAAGGCGAGTCGATTGACGTGGTGCTTGAAGCCCTGGCACGTGGCATGAGTCAGAAAATGCTGCACGGCACGCTGTCCGAGCTGCATGCAGGCGATGCAGACCACCGCGAGGCCACTGCGCAAACGGTCTCCAAGCTGTTTTTGCGCGGGCAGGCCCGTACGCGCTCTGACGAGGTTGAGCGTTAGCGTTTTAGCATCGACCTGAAAAACCGGACCTCCATCAACGCAGAGGCGCAGAGAACGCAGAGGGCCGCAGAGAGAGAAATAAAAAATTTCTTTGTTGTTTTTTTCTCTGACTTGCCGACTCTGCGTTCTCTGCGCCTCTGCGTTGAATCCCCCCGCTTCCAACCTCACAGCCGCCTCTTACAGCCGTACCTACGCCGATGAAACCTTTTCTAAGACAAACCCTGGACCGCCAGCTGCTGCGCCTGCACGAGCTTGACGCGCTGCTGTCTGCCAGCGACGTGGTCAGCGACATGGAGCGCTTTCGCACCCTGAGCCGTGAGCACTCGGAGGTCAGCGTCGTGGCTGAGCAATACCGCAAGTTGACCAGCCGCGAAGCTGACCTGCTGGGCGCGGAGGACATGCTCAAGGAAAGCCGGGGCGACGCCGATATGTCAGCCATGGCAGAAGAAGAAATCACCGCTGCCAAAGCCGACATCACGCAGATTGATGAAGCGCTGCAGCTGATGCTGATTCCCAAAGACCCGGACGATGCGCGCCCGGCGTTCATTGAAATCCGCGCTGGCACAGGTGGCGATGAATCGGCTCTGTTTGCCGGTGACCTGTTTCGCCTGTACACACGCTATGCCGAACGCAGTGGCTGGCGCACAGAGATCATCAGCGAGTCAGCCAGCGAGCTGGGCGGCTACAAGGAAGTCGTGCTGCGCATTGAAGGCGCGACTGACCAATCTGGCGTCGGCGTGTACGGCAAGCTGCGTTTTGAGTCGGGCGGCCACCGGGTCCAGCGCGTACCGGCCACCGAAACGCAAGGCCGAATTCACACCAGCGCCTGCACCGTGGCCGTGTTGCCTGAGCCCGATGAGATCGAAGCCATCAAAATTAACCCGTCCGACCTGCGCATTGACACCTACCGTGCCAGTGGCGCGGGTGGCCAGCACATCAATAAAACCGACTCCGCCGTGCGCGTTACCCACCTGCCCACCGGTATCGTGGCCGAATGCCAGGAAGGCCGCAGCCAGCACAGCAACAAGGCGCAGGCGCTCAAGGTGCTGACGGCACGCATTCATGAAAAAGACCGCTCTGAGCGCGCTGCCAAAGACGCCGCCATGCGCAAGGGTCTGGTCGGCAGCGGCGACCGCAGTGACCGCATTCGTACCTACAACTTCCCCCAGGGCCGCCTGACAGACCATCGCATCAACCTGACGCTCTACAAGCTCTTGAGCATCATGGAGGGCGACCTGGGCGATGTGATTACCGCCTTGCAGGTGGCGCGGGGTGCCGAGCAACTGGCTGAGCTGGAAACGCTGTCGCCAGGTTAAGGCTGTCATGAACGGAAGTTGTTCAATCATGAAAAGTGGCTCTATGGCAGGATTGACGTGTGCTAACAGCTATATTTTTGATAGCGTTTATCGCCTGAAGCCATGCTAGGCACCCACCAGCAGGCACTGCAAGCGGCCCGCACACTCGGGCTGGACCGGCTTGATGCGCAGCTGCTGTTGCTGCACGCCCTGGGCAGACCCGACAACGACCGGGCCTGGCTACTGGCCCATGACGATGACCTGCTGCCTGCGCCTACAGCCGATGCCTTCAGGTGCCTGAGCCTGCGCCGCGCAGCCGGAGAGCCGCTGGCTTACATCGTCGGACACAAAGATTTTTTTGGACTCCGTTTTGGGGTCGATCCACGGGTTCTGGTGCCCCGGCCAGACACTGAAACACTGGTGCAGTGGACGCTGGATGTGGCAGAACAAGCCACAACTGACACGGTACGGATGCTCGATTTGGGCACCGGCAGCGGTGCCATTGCCATAGCCGTTGCCAACACGCTGTCCAGAATTCGCCCGGCTGACTCGCCTGCAGTCACCGTGCATGCCGTTGATGCCAACGCTTACACCTTGCTTGTCGCTGCAGAAAATGCCAGGGTGTTACGCGCTGAAGTCCAGTTTATTCAGAGCCACTGGTTTGAACAGGTCAGCGGTCACTACCATGTCATCGCAAGCAATCCGCCCTACATCGCCAGCGCAGACCCGCACCTGAGCGCCTTGACGCATGAACCGCTGCAGGCCTTGACCGCAGGCCCCGATGGGCTGGACGATATTCGCCAGATCATTTCTCAAGCCCCGGCCCACCTGTTGCCCGGTGCCTGGCTGTTGCTGGAGCATGGCTACGACCAGGCTGAAACGGTGCGTGAGCTCTTGACGCAACGCGGTTTCTCGCTTGTACAAAGCCGCCAAGACCTCGCCGGGATTGCGCGCTGCTCGGGCGGGCAATGGTTTTGATGCGAAAAGTAGCCGGCAAATTAGCGGGATAATCAGCGAACTGCCAAGGCATTGAATTTTGACAATCCAGCGGCATTTAGCAGAATTGTCGAGTAGCCACCCAACCCAAGGATTTCACCATGAGCGACACCCCGGATACCCAGCAACGCATTGATCAGATCGTCAAGTCCAGCGACGTTGTGCTGTTCATGAAGGGCACCGCCCAGTTCCCGCAGTGCGGGTTTTCAGGCCGCGCCATTCAGGTGCTCAAGGCGTGTGGTGTGCAAAAACCCGCCACAGTCAACGTGCTGGAAGATGCGGAAATCCGCCAGGGTGTCAAGGAATACAGCAACTGGCCCACGGTTCCCCAGTTGTATGTCAAAGGCGAGTTCGTTGGCGGCTCGGACATCATGATGGAGATGTACGAAAACGGTGAACTGCAGCAGCTGCTGGGCGCACCCGCTGCCTGAACCTTGAGCAGTGGCCTGAGTTTTAGCGGGTGTAGCCCGCGCAGGCACCCGCATTGACGCCGCCTTTGCATTCGCGCTTCAGGCGAGCCGTACGCTCAGCCGTCGTTTCTGCAGAGCCCCTGTCATAAGCTGGCTTGGCAGATTTCTTGGGTGCTTTCTTTTTAGCAGCTGGTTTTTGACGCGTCCCGTCAGCAGACGTCTGCGATTTGGCCGACATCAGCTTGTCGAGTGTTTGCGACTGGGCCGACATTGAAGCTGAATTTGCCACAAATACCAGCACTGCGGCTAACGCACCAGATGATGTTGAAAATATAGACATGGGGTAATAGGTGGTGTGGGTGGTGTGGGTGGTGTGGGTGGTTTTATTGAATTTTCAAGCTGCCTTCGGCTTCGTCGTCCGGTGGGGCATCCACCGGCAGACGAAAACTCTCACTGGCCCAGGCACTGAAATCATGGTTTTTGCAACGTTCACTGCAAAACGGCCTTGACGGGTTGCTCAGCGCATAGATGCTTGGGCCTTTGCAGGCCGGGCACACCACTGTTTTGGCTTGGGGCAATGCAGGCGGATAGTCTGGGATCATGACAGGTCAAAAGAGTAAATCGCTTGAACAGGAAGCCGTTTCCCGAAAACACCTGGATGTGAAATAGCTTTCATGATCTGGGCGACTCATGCAATCATGAAACTCATGCGCAAAGCGTCAGTTCAAATGAAGCGTCAGACGTGCAAGCGTGCAGCCGGTCATCACTTTCCTGTCGCATCATGCGTACCGACACCATCAGCCGGTTACCGCTGATTTCAGGAATCAGACCCAGCGACGGGTCCATGCGTACGCGCGCTAGGTGGAAAGTACGCCCCTGCGGCAAAGTCTGCTGGTACTGACCGGCAGGTGCGATTACTTTTTGTGCTGCGCCAGAGTCACGCAGCAACCGCAGCAACAGCCGGATCGACTCTGCCAGCGGTGCCAGCGTGGCAATCCAGCGCTGCAAATCCTGCTGGCGTTGTGGGGCCGGGAAGTGCTGCCACGCATAGTAGGCAGGCAAGTCGAACTCACAGGTGCCGCCCGGAATGGCAACGCGGCTGCGAATGCTCATGAGCCAGTCGTTGTCAGTCAATGTCTGCCCGGCCTTGCCGGACAAGCCATTGAGCGTGGAAAAACATCCCTCAAGCTGGCCCGTGACATCGTCCAGCACGGTCTCGGCAATGGCCGGGTTGCCGCGGTAACTGCTCAGGACATGTTTTTGCTTTTCGAGGTCTTTGAGCACATCCGTTTTCAAGTCCGCGCGGGATGCGACATCCATCACTTCAAAGATGGTAATGATCGCGAAATGGTGGTCTGTCGGATGTTCACGCGCCACCAGCTCACCCAGACGGCGAAACAGGTGCTCAAGCCGCAAATAAGTGCGTATCCGCTCGTTGAAAGGGTACTCGTAAAGGATCACGGCGCGGTCTTTGTCCACTCGGAAAAATAGGGTTATCGCATCATAGCCCGAAGCGGTGAGCCAGCTGCCTGACCCGCTCGCCCAGGGCATCAAGTGACAGACCTTCGTTATAAATGCAGGCGTCAGCAGCAGCCCGGCGATGGGCGCGGCTGGCCTGTTGCGCGATCACTTTTTGAACGGCCTCAGGCGTCCAGTGCCCGTGCATGCCGGTCTGGAACTGCCGGGTCAGCACCCGGCTGATTTGGGTGGCTTCGCTGCAGTCGACCACCAGCACCTGGTCGAGTTGCTGACGCCAGCGGTTGGATTCGACCAGCAGGGGAATGTCAAACAGGATGCAGGCACGGCCAGCGCTTGCTGCAGCAGCTGCCAGGCATACCGATTCCAGGCTGACCAGCGGGTGAATGATGGCTTCGAGCTGGCGCTTGACGGCTGGGTCGCTGAAGACCAGCTCACGCATCACGTCGCGGTCCATGGCCCCGGCTGGCGTGATGGCTCTGGGCCCGAACTGCCGCGCTATCTGTTCAATGGCGGCCCCACCAGACGCGGTGACTTCGCGTGAGATGGCGTCTGCATCAATCAGCGCCGCACCACATGCAACCAGCATGCGGGCCACCGTGCTTTTGCCACTGCCAATGCCGCCGGTCAGACCTATTTTCTGGCTCAGCTGCATACCTCAGAGTCCGACAAACCGCAAAATCGATTGCGGGCCAAAAATCATGGCGGTAAAACCTGCCCCCGCCAGAAACGGGCCAAACGGTATGTAGCCACCCTCACGCAGGCCGCTGGAAAATTTCATCACTAATCCAATCACCGCACCAATCACAGATGCCATGAGAATGACGGGCACCAGCGCCGTCCAGCCAAACCAAGCTCCCAGCACTGCAAACAGCTTGAAGTCACCATAACCCATACCTTCTTTACCGGTGACCAGTTTGAACGCCCAATACACCAGCCACAGCGACATGTAACCTGCCACTGCACCCCACAGGGCATCTGTCAGGCTGACAGCCGGGTTCCACTGCAGAGCTGCGGCAATCAGTCCGGCCCACAACAGCGGCAGGTTGATGTCATCAGGCAGCAAGGTGGTGTCCCAGTCAATCGCGGCCAATACCAGCAGCGCGGCAGAAAACCCGCACCAAAGCATCGCCGTGACAGACCAGCCCCAGCGCCAGACACAAAACCCGAAAAGAAGGCCAGTGACCAGCTCAATCGCTGGATAGCGTAGCCCGTACGGCGCACTGCACGCCGAGCATTTGCCCCTGAGAAACAGGTAACTGAACACTGGAATGTTTTCATACCAGGCAATCACATGGCCGCAACTGGAGCAGCGCGAGCGTGGCACCAGCAGGTTGAATTTTTCCGGTGTGGCCACTGATCCCGCCGCTTGAGACGTTGAAGACGTTGACCCAGTCGCCTCGCTGGCAAACTCTGCACGTTCAGCGGCCCATTGCACCTCCATCATTTTGGGCAGGCGGTAAATCACGACATTGAGAAAACTGCCAATCAGCGAGCCCAGCAAGCCAGCCAGGGCGATATGCAACTCAAACGGAGCTCCCGCCAGCATCAGACGACTTGGCCCAGCTTGAAAATCGGCAGGTACATGGACACCACGATACCGCCAATCAGGGTGCCCAGAAACACGATGATGATCGGCTCCATCAGGCTCGACAGGCCTGCCACCATCTCGTCCACCTCGGCCTCATAGAAGTCAGCTGCCTTGCCCAGCATGTGGTCGATGGAGCCGGATTCTTCACCAATGGAACACATTTGCAACACCATGGTGGGAAACAGATTGGCATTGCCCATCGCGGCTGTCAGACTGGTCCCGGTCGAGACTTCCTGCTGGATTTTTGTGGTGGCATCTGCAAAAAGAGAATTGCCCGAAGCACCACCGACCGAGTCCAGTGCCTCTACAAGCGGCACACCGGCTGCAAACATGGTGGACAGCGTACGCGTCCAGCGCGCCACACATGACTTGAAGATCAGCGGGCCAAATACCGGTGCCTTCAGCAGCGCCCGGTCCATGAAACGCTGCACTTTTTCATTGCGTTGCCAGGCTTGCAGGAAAAAGTAAATGGCACCGCCGACACCGCCAAAAATCAGCCACCAGTAAGCTACAAAAAACTCGCTGATGGCCATCACGAATAAAGTCGGTGCAGGCAAGTCTGCACCAAACGATGAAAACACACTCTTGAACGCTGGAATCACAAAAATCATGATGACTGCAACCACCACAAATGCCACCACCACAACAGAAGCCGGGTACATCAGGGCGGACTTGATTTTTGACTTGATGGCCTCGGTTTTTTCCATGTAAACCGCCAGCCGGTCCAGCAGTGCCTCAAGAATACCGGCGGCCTCTCCGGCCTCGACCAGATTGCAATACAGTGCGTTGAAATACAAAGGGTATTTGCGGAATGCAGCACTCAAAGAGGTGCCTGTTTCGACGTCGGTGCGCACATCGTTAAGTAGCTTGGTCACGCTGGCGTTCGGGTTGCCGCGTCCGACAATGTCAAATGACTGCAACAACGGCACACCTGCTTTCATCATGGTGGCCAGTTGCCGCGTAAAAATGGCAATATCTCTGGGCTTGATGGACTTGCCCGAGCGCATGCGACGCTTTTTGATTTTGACAGGCAGAACGCCCTGACGCCGCAGTGACGCCTTGACCTGATTCTCACCAGACGCCCTGATTTCACCCTTGATGACCTTGCCGGAACGGTCTTTACCCTCCCATTCGTAAACGAATTCCTGAATACCCCTGGATGCCACTGTTGCCATGATGCTTTCTCTTTTTAGCGTGGGTGATCAGCCAACAATGCAGTCGCCCTGTGTCGCTCTGTGCCCCGCCAAAAAGCTGGCCTCACCACTGCATTGACCACTACACATTGGTACAACCGAGGACCTCTTCGACGGATGTCATGCCAAGTTTAACTTTATACAACCCGGACTGACGCAGACTGTTGACACCTTCGGACTCCGCCTGGGCGGCGATTTCAAGGGCGCTGCCGTCACGCAAAATAATACGCTGGATTTCTTCAGTGATTGGCATCACCTGGTAGATACCGACGCGGCCTTTGTAGCCATTGGTGCACATGGAACAGCCTACCGGCCGGTAAGGCGTCCAGGAACCATCGACATCGTCTTCCTTGAATCCTGCCTCAATCAGGGTTTCACGCGGAATGTCGGCCGGCGTCTTGCAATGCGGGCACAAGCGGCGGGCCAGGCTCTGCGCGGTGATCAAAATCACGCTGGAGGCAATGTTAAAAGGTGCAATGCCCATGTTGCGCATACGCGTCAGGGTGGTCGGCGCATCGTTGGTGTGCAGCGTTGACATGACCAGATGGCCGGTTTGCGCCGCCTTGATCGAGATATCGGCGGTTTCAAGGTCCCGAATCTCACCGACCATGATGATGTCCGGATCCTGCCGCAAAAATGCTTTCAATGCGACAGAAAAGGTCATGCCTGCCTTCTCGTTCATGCTGACCTGATTGACGCCTGGCAAGGTAATTTCAGCCGGGTCTTCTGCGGTGGCAATGTTGACACCCGGTTTATTGAGAATGTTCAGGCAGGTATAAAGCGACACCGTTTTGCCAGAGCCCGTTGGCCCTGTCACCAGCACCATGCCATACGGCCGGGCAATGGCGGCAAGCAGGCGCTCTTTTTCAGCCGGCTCATAGCCCAGTGCATCAATGCCCAGCTTGGCGCTGCTCGGGTCAAGAATACGAATCACGATTTTTTCACCGAACATGGTGGGCAGCGTGCTGACCCGGAAGTCAATCACCCGGTCCGGCCCGATCTTGAGCTTCATCTTGCCGTCTTGTGGCACGCGCTTTTCGGAAATGTCGAGCTTGGAGATCACTTTGATACGGGCTGCCAGTTTTTCCTTGATGGAGACCGGTGGGGAGGCGATTTCACGCAATTCGCCGTCAACCCGGAAACGGACGCGGTAGGTGTGCTCAAACGGTTCAAAGTGCAGGTCAGACGCCCGCATGTTGAAAGCGTCCAGCAGCATTTTCTGTAAAAATTTGACAATAGGCGCATCGTCAACCTCGGACGTATCGGCGACATCAGCCTCTGATGCGCCCATGTCGGTTGCAGACTCATCGAACTCGAAGTCGCCGCCAATGATGTTGTCCATGGCCTCAGCCGTGGTCGCTGTCGTGGCGGTGACCAGTTTGAGCAGCTTGTCGTACTCGGCAATGACCCAATCAACGCCCATCTGGGTTGAAAACTTGATCTTCTCGGCTGCCTCCTGATCAGACGGGTCAGCTGTGGCTACCGTCAAACGGTTGTTGCGCTTGCTCAGCACCACAATGCGGTAAGCCTGACAAATTTTCAGATCCAGCAAGTCCTTGGGCAGGCGTTGCGGGTCAATGGCATCCAGGTCCAGCAAGGGCGCCGCAAAGGCCGTCGACATGGTGTGCGCCAGATCAAAAGCAGACACCGCGCCCGACTCTGTCAACACGGCAATAAAACTGGTACGGCTGCTTGTGGCTTTGGCAAAAATCTCTTCGGCCGTCTGCTGGGGCAATTTGCCCGCTATGACAAGTGCTCGCCCCAATCCAGGCAAAGCCTGTGTGCTTGCTTTATTGACAACCGAATTAACAACAGCCATAAGTTACGTGTCCCAAGTCCCGAAGGTCCCAACAAAACCACATCATCTCCCATAGCGCAACAGGTGTAAATCAAAAACCCCCAAGGTGCGTGCTAATCGTTGCAACAAAATGCACAGCAATGCACAAATTGTGCATTGTGGCCCTTACCTGAAACCTGTAAGAAGTGTTGTCGAGCCTTGACAAAGCTGCCCGCATCAGACTTCTGAAAATTCATATATGAGTCTGCTACAATTTCTTCCTATATGAATTTTTTGTTGCGCGTCCCGCTGGACACTTCTGCAGAACAACTTGCCCGGCTTGAAGCTTTGCAAGTAGCGTTTGCCCGCGTGTGCAACGGCTTGGCCCCTACCGTGCAGCAAACCCGGGTCTGGAACCGTGTTGCACTGCACCATCTGATGTACCGCACGCTGCGCGAGCGATTTCCAGAAATGGGCTCCCAGATGGTTTGCAACGCGATTTACTCAGTCTCCCGTACCTGCCGCCTGGTGTTCCAGCACCCGCAAAGTCCTTTTAATGTGACCAAACTGGGTGACAAACCCCTGCCTTTGCTGCGCTTTTCGGACGATTGTCCGGTGTACTTTGATCGCCATACCCTGAGCGTCAAGGCCGGGCAGCTGTCGATGTACACCCTGGACGGCCGCATGCGCTTTGCGCTGGCCTTGAAGCCTGCAGACGAAGCCAACTTCAAAGAAAAAAAGCTGCGCGAGATCGTTTTGTCGCGCGGCATCAACAGCGTGTTTGGTTTGTCCTTCCTGTTCAGCGATGAGCAAGATGGTGACGCATCCGAGCCCGCCCTGCCCAGCAATGCCGAAGTTCCCGAATACGTGATGGTCGAGGAGGCCCAATTATCATGAATCCCAACAAACCCCCGTCAGAGCTGCGTGAAGCGATCAATTCGCTGAGCCCTTACTTCAAGCAGGCCGCGTGGTTCAGCCTTTTCTCCAGCATATTGGTCTTGGCACCGTCAGCCTACATGCTTGAGGTCTATGACCGCGTTGTCAACAGCCGCAACCACCTCACGCTGGCCATGCTCACACTGCTGGTGCTGGCCGCTTATGCCCTCATGGAAGTGCTGGAGTGGGTCCGCTCGGGCGTTCTGCATGAAGCTTCACTGGCCTTTGATCGCCGCATGAGCGGACGGGTGTTCTCGGCGATATTTGAAGCCAACCTCAAACGCCTGCCCGGGGGTTCGGCACAACCTATGAACGACTTTCGGGTGGTACGCGACTTCTTGCAATCACCCGCCTTGCTGGGTCTGATGGAATCCCCCATATCACTGGTGTGTCTGGTCCTGATTTTCATGATCAGTCCTGTACTGGGTTGGTCAGCTGTGGTCGCTGCCGTGCTGCAGACCTTTGTCGGCTGGCTCAACGAGCGCAGTACCCAGCCACCACTGCTGGCTGCCAACCGCAGCGCCATTGCGGCACAGCAATATGCCGACGGCACCCTGCGCAATGCACAGGTTATTGAGTCCATGGGC
>JBBRMH010000109.1:0-13859 GCA_038230935.1 Burkholderiales bacterium
CAAAGTCTCAACGTTTGCACCGTCAACGCGCTGCAGCAAAACCTTCATGCCCGCAGCTGGGCAGCCGTTCATGGTGTCTAGCACGTGGGTACTTAAATGGCCCATAAAAAATACTCCTGGTTAAAACATACTAAAACTCACACAGAATACGCACTTGTCTTCGTACCGAAAAAGCGCAGACTCTTGTTTTCATGACTATTTATGTATACACTTTAGCATGCACAATGAATACATCCCGAACTAGACCTGTCAAGCGCAACAACAGTCTTCATGTCGTGAAAAGCCATGAGACACCAGCTGCTGCGCCCATCGGGTCCACGCAACGCATTGCGGAATCGATCACGAACGCGATCATCGAGCGTCGGCTGATGCCGGGCACCAAACTCACCGAACAAAAGATAGCGGATATTTTCAAGGTCTCGCGCACCATCGTGCGGCAGGCGTTGAACCAGCTAAGTCGCGAACACCTGGTCACGCTTGAGCCGGAACGTGGCGCTTTTGTGGCCATGCCGAGCATTGAAGAAGCACGGCAGGTGTTTGAAGTCCGCACCATGATTGAATCAGGTGTGGTGCGTCAGCTCTGCACCCGCATCACTGACGCACAAATCGCGCAACTGCGATCGCACCTGCGTGATGAACAGGAGGCTGTCAAGCGCACCGATGTGTCGGGTCGCACCCGCCTGCTGGCTGACTTTCACGTGCTGCTGGCTCGCATGCTGGGCAATGAAGTGCTGGCCCAGTGGCTGGCCGACCTGTTGAGTCGCTCGTCACTGATCTCGCTGATGTACCAATCGTCACATTCGGCGGCCCACTCGCAGGACGAGCACACACACATCGTCGATGCCCTTGAAAAGCGCGATACCCGTGCTGCCATGCGCCTGATGGAGCACCACATTGCCAATGTCGAGCGCAATCTCCGGCTCGACCCGAATTCTCTTGACCTCGCCGCAGCCCTGCGGCCTTTTTGACTGCCCTGACCATGAGCCTGACGCGCACTTTCGCCCCTGCCTATCCACGCGATCTCAAAGGCTACGGCCGCCATCCACCACATGCCAGGTGGCCAGGCCAGGCGCGCATTGCGGTTCAGTTTGTATTGAACTACGAAGAAGGTGGCGAGAACTCGGTGCTGCATGGGGACGTGGGCAGCGAGCAGTTTTTGTCAGAGATGTTCAACCCACCCGCTTTTCCTGACCGCCACCTGAGCATGGAAGGCATTTACGAATACGGCTCACGCGTTGGCGTGTGGCGCTTGCTGCGCGAGTTTGAAAAGCGCGGCCTGCCTTTGACGGTGTTTGGCGTTGCCATGGCGCTGGAGCGCAGCCCTGAGGTAACAGCTGCTTTTCAGGAGCTGGGCCACGAAATTGCCTGCCACGGTCTGCGCTGGATCAACTACCAGAACATCGACGAGGCCACAGAGCGCGAGCACATGGCGCGCGGCATGGAAATCATCCAGCGCATCACCGGCGAGCGGGCCCTGGGCTGGTACACCGGACGCGACAGCCCGCGCACGCGCCGCCTGGTGGCAGACTTTGGCGGCTTCGAGTACGACAGCGACTACTACGGCGACGACCTGCCCTTCTGGCTGCAGGTTGAAAAAACCGACGGTGCGCTGGCCCCGCAACTGGTTGTGCCCTACACGCTGGACACCAATGACATGCGCTTTGCGCTGCCTCAAGGCTTTTCGCAGGGCGACGATTTCTTCACCTACCTGCGGGACAGCTTTGATGTGCTGTATGCCGAAGGCGACGAGCGGCCTTCGATGCTCAGCATTGGCCTGCACTGCCGCATTCTGGGCCGTCCTGGACGCATGCGCGCATTGCAGCGCTTTCTGGACCACATTGAGCAACACGACCGCGTCTGGGTGACCCGGCGCATCGACATCGCACGTCACTGGAAACAGACGCATCCTTTCAACCCTGAGAAGGCCTTCACATGGCAATCCAAATGATCACCTTGACCCAACTCAACGCCGCCTCGCAAGCTGAATTCGTCCAGTTCCTGGAGGGTACTTACGAGCACTCGCCCTGGATCGCAGAACAGGCCTGGGCCAAGCGCCCTTTCAAAAGCCTGGACCAGCTCAAACTGGCGCTGATTCAGGTCGTGCGCGACGCAGGACGCGAACCCCAGCTGGCACTGGTTCGTGCCCACCCCGAATTGGCGGGCAAAGCCATGGTTGCCAAAACGCTGACAGCCGAATCAACCAATGAACAGGGCAAGGCCGGGCTGACCGGCTGCACGCCTGAAGAATTCACACACATCCAGCAGCTCAACGCTGACTACAACACCCGTTTTGGCTTCCCCTTTATCCTGGCGGTTCGCGGCCCACGCGGTCTGGGCTTGCCCAAGGCCGAAATCATCGCTACCTTCGCGCGTCGGCTGGACAGCCATCCGGACTTTGAACTGGCCGAGTGCCTGCGCAACATCAACCGCATTGCCGAAATCCGCCTGAACGACAAGTTTGACCACACCTCTGACCTGGGCAACCTGGTGTGGGACTGGCATGAGCGCCTGAGCACCAACAGTGACCCCGGCTACGCCGAGCGCGGCGAGCTGACAGTGACTTACCTGACCGATGCACACCGTGCTTGCGCCCAGCGCCTGTCGCACTGGATGCGCGAGGATTGCGGCTTTGACGATGTTTCGATTGACGCGGTGGGCAACGTGGTGGGCATCTACCACGGCAGCGACCCAAAGGCCAAGCGCCTGCTGACCGGCTCACACTTCGATACTGTGCGCAATGCGGGCAAGTACGACGGCAGACTGGGTATTTTGGTGCCCATGGCTTGCGTGCGTGAGCTGCACCGCCAGGGACGCCGTCTGCCGTTTGGCTTTGAGGTGGTGGGCTTTGCAGAAGAAGAAGGTCAGCGCTACAAGGCGGTGTTTCTCGGCTCGGGCGCATTGACCGGCCACTTCAACATGAACTGGCTGGAGCAGAAAGACGCCGATGGCATCACTATGCGCGAGGCCATGGTCCACGCTGGTCTGTGCATTGAAGACATTGCCAAGTTGCAGCGTGACCCGGCGGATTACCTGGGTTTTGTCGAGGTGCATATCGAGCAAGGCCCGGTACTCAACGAGATTGACCTGCCCCTGGGCATCGTGACTTCCATCAACGGCAGCGTGCGCTATGTGGGAGAAATCATCGGTATGGCCTGCCATGCGGGCACCACACCCATGGATCGCCGGCGCGACGCAGCAACGGCCGGAGCTGAACTGGCACTGTATGTGGAAAAGCGCGGTGCCAGCGTGCCAGACCTGGTGGCCACCGTTGGCATGTTTGAAGTGCCCAATGGCTCCATCAATGTGGTGCCGGGCCGCTGCAAGTTCAGCCTGGACATTCGCGCCACCACCAACGAAGTACGCGATGCCTGCGCCGCCGACGTCCTCAACGAGCTCAAAGCCATCGGCGAGCGTCGCGGCGTGCATTACAAGCTCGAAGAAACCATGCGGGCCGCCGCTGCCCCGAGCGCGCCTGAATGGCAGCAACGCTGGGAGCGTGCGGTCGAGACACTGGGCCTGCCCGTTTTCCGCATGCCCAGCGGCGCTGGCCACGACGCGATGAAGCTGCACGAAATCATGCCGCAAGCCATGCTGTTTCAGCGCGGCTTGAACTCAGGCGTTAGCCACAACCCGCTGGAGTCCGTGACCAACGACGACACCGAGCTGTGCATACGCGCATTTCAGAACCTGCTTGACCAACTTGCTACAGAACAAAAATGACCATTACCACTACCGATGCACAGAGCAACCCCAACACAGCGCTGGACGCCTGGATCGACGCCCACTTTGACGAAGAAGTCCGGTTTCTGCAGGCACTGGTGCGCGTGCCCACCGACACGCCGCCGGGCAACAACGCGCCGCATGCCGAGCGCACTGCAGAGCTGCTTCACGCTTTCGGTTTTGAAGCTGAAAAGTATGCTGTTCCCGCTAAGGAAGTCAAAGATTACGGCATGGAGTCCATCACCAATCTGGTGGTCAGGCGCAAATACGGCGAAGGCCGCACCATCGCCCTGAATGCGCACGGCGACGTGGTGCCGCCCGGCGACGGCTGGACACACGACCCGTATGGCGCTGAGATTGTCGATGGCAAGCTTTACGGGCGTGCCACTGCCGTGAGCAAGTCAGACTTTGCCAGTTACACCTTTGCCGTTCGCGCCCTTGAGTCGCTGGGCTTGCCCCTGAAAGGCGGCATTGAACTGCTGTTTACCTACGACGAAGAGTTTGGCGGAGAACTCGGCCCCGGCTGGTTGCTGCGCCACAAGCTGATCCAGCCCGACTTTTTGATTGCCGCCGGTTTTGCCTACCAGGTCATCACAGCCCACAACGGCTGCCTGCAAATGGAAGTGACCGTTCACGGCAAGATGGCCCACGCTGCCATTCCCCACACTGGCATTGACGCGCTGCAGGGGGCCAACGCCATCCTGACCGCGCTGTACCAGCAAAACCAGCTGTACCAGTCGATCACGTCGAACTTCGATGGTATTGAGCACCCTTACCTCAACGTGGGCCGCATTGAGGGCGGCACCAACACCAATGTGGTGCCCGGCAAGGTCGTGCTCAAGCTGGACCGCCGCATGATTCCTGAAGAAAACCCGGTGGAAGTCGAAGCCGACGTGCGCCGGGTGATTGCCGAGGCTGCAGCCACCATGCCCGGCATCACCATTGAGATCAAGCGCCTGCTGATGGCTGAGTCCTGGAAACCCGACGCCCGCAATGCCGAGCTGGTGCAGGCTTTGCAAAAGCATGGCGAGCAGGTGTTTGGGGAGCCGATTCCCACATCTGGCACACCGCTGTATACCGACGTGCGCCTGTTTGGCGCGGCGGGCATTCCATCTGCCATTTACGGCGCTGGCCCGCGTACTGTGTTTGAAAGCAACGCCAAGCGCTCGGACGAGCACCTGGTGCTGGAAGACCTGCGCCGCGCCACCAAAGTGGTAGCACGGACCCTGTTTGATTTGTTGCGTTGAACTCAAGCCAGGGCTGAAAGCGCCCTGTTATTTCATTTCCATATCAATACGATATGTTGTTACTTCGCTTTGCCGTGCCAAAGCACTGTCTGCAGCTTCGCGCCTAATCTCCTATTAATCTGAAAACGGAATTATTGCCTGCAAACATTGTCCGCAAGCACGGCTTGCGCACGGACGCATTTTTTTCAAACAAGCTATCCAGAAATAATGACCATCATGAGCGGCTACAACGCAGTATCAGCAACCAGCACAGTCAATGCGCCAAAGAGCGCAGGGCTTTATTCACAGAGCGTGGCTTTTTCGCACTACAACCATCTTTCAGGGCAATTGCCTGTTGATCCAAAAACGGGTGAAAAAGTGGCCGGTGGAATCACCGAACAAGCACGGCAGTGTTTCGGGAATATCAAGGCCATCGTGGAAAGTATGGGCCACGTGATGAACGATGTTGTCAGATTAACCGTGTTCGTTCAAAACATCTCGGACATGGCCGCTGTAGATGACGTTTTCACGGCGTTTTTCCCAGACTATGTACCTGCCCGGACGAGCGTAGCCGTTGCAGCCCTGCCCCTGGACGCCCTGGTGCAAATAGAAGCACTGGTATCCCACGGTGAAGGCACTATTCCAGACGCACCCCAGGCAGGCGACCTGATCAAAGTTGCGAGAAATACGCATAATGCACCCAACAGTGCTTTATCCACACAAACGGTGGCTTTTTCTCACTACAACAATCTGTCAACCCAATTACCTATAGATCCAAAGTCTGGTCAGTTGGTCGCTGGTGGTATCAAGGAGCAGACGAGCCAGTGCTTTGACAATATCAAAGCTATTTTGGAAAGCATCAACCATGTGATGGACGATGTCGTCAAAATCACCCTTTTCGTCAAACATATTTCAGACATTGAAAGCGCGAAGGCGGTTTATTCAACCTGCTTTCCAGCGTATGTACCTGCACTGACTGTGCTTGCGGTTTCAGCTTTGCCTATGGATGCGCTGGTGCAAGTCGAAGCCGTTGTGTCACACGGAGATGGCACGCCGCCACAGGCGGTTGAAGACGCCCGTCATATTGTGATTCGAGCCCACAGTACGGCCCATGCACTCCGGGGCCCGTATTCACAAACGGTCGCTTTTTCTCACTACAACCATATTTCAGCGCAATTGCCTCTGGACCCGAAAACGGGCACGCTGGTCGCTGGCGGTGTTCAGGAGCAGGCTGGCCAGTGTTTGAACAATATCAAGGCCATTATTGAAAGCGTCCACCACACAATGCGTGATGTGGTCAAAGTCAATATCGCCCTTGTCAATATCGACGATATGGCTGCGGTTGACGAAGTTTACAAAACATTCTTTGCTGGCGGTATTCCTGCCCGCAGAACCCTGGGTATAACCGGTTTGCCTGATGGTGCCTTGATTCAAATAGATGCGGTTGTGTCCAACGCTGAAGGCACACCACCCAAGGTGTAGGCAGCCCGCGCAGGGTTTGTAACCGAGTCAGGAAATGTGCAAGCGGCTGAGACGAAGTCCCACACCCCTTACGGCATACCCCTTTCTGCATGCCGCGTGTACAGGCAAGTAGCGTTAAAAACCGCGCAAACCCTGCATCACAGTCGGGTAGCGCAGCACCACCTTGAGCTCCTGCTTCAGGCGCTGGTTGTCCAGCCGCCTGGACTCGGACATGAAGCTCAGCTGCATCGCCGGTAACTGCGTTGCAGCCTCTTGGCGCGCCAGTCTGGGTGGACGGGGCAGCTGGTACAGGTCAGCGGCCAAGTCGAAGTAATCGCCCATTTTGAGGTCGGTGTCGTCACTGGTGTGGGTCACGCGCTGGGGTTTGCCGCGCCACAGGGCAGCCAGACAGGCACGGGCGAGGTCGTCTGCATGGATATGGTTGGTGTACACGTCGTCTTTAGCCTGCAGTACAGGCGTGCCTTTGAGCAAACGCCCACGCGGCGTACCGCCTTCACGGTCAGGCGCGTAGATACCCGGAATGCGAAGGATATGTACTGCAACGCCCGCACTGCGTCCAAAAAAGCGCAGTTGGCCTTCTGCATCGACGCGGCGCTGGGCGCGAGGGGTCTCCGGGTTCACGCGCCGCACCTCGCTCACCATCTCACCCTGGCAATCGCCATACACGCCGCTGGTCGAGCCATACACCATTGACTGCGGCAAGCCAGCCGAACCCCGCAAGCGCAGCACCTGCAACAGGCGGCGTGTGCGCGGGTCTTCGCGCCATTGGGGGTAACCGTTGGGCGGCGGTGCAAGGTGTACCACGCGGGTCGCCAGCCCCGCCAGGCGGCGCAGACTGGCCGTGTTGTCCAGATTACCCAGCAGTGGCGTGAGGCCTTGCGCACGCAGCTCTGGCACCCGCGCAGGCGTGGAAGTCAGTGCCAGACGCTTGACGCGGGCCGGGAGCAGCCCGGCCACGCGCAGACCCACGTCGCCACAACCGACGATCAAAATACGCTGTCTGCGAAAACGTGCAGGCAGTGCGCCAAGGGGATTCAGGTTTGAGGGCAAAATTGAGGGCAAGCTGGGAAAACCAGATTTTAAAATAGTTGATACGCCAAGCATAACGAACAGGATTGCCACCATGTCATTTAATATCACCGTGCAACCCAGCGGACGCACTTTTACGGCGCAGCCTGATGAGGCCCTTCTGGCCGCCGCGATTCGCCAGGGCATTGGCCTGCCTTACGGCTGCAAGGACGGGGCATGCGGCTCCTGCAAGTGCAAAAAGCTTGAAGGCACCATCACCCAGGGAACACACCAGCTCAAGGCGCTCTCACCCGAAGAAGCTGAACAGGGCTTTATGCTGACCTGCTGCGCAGTGGCGCATTCCGATGTGGTGATCGAGTCGCGGCAAGTCACCGACGAAAGCGCTTTTCCCATCAAGAAAATGCCGGTACGCGTCAACAGTCTGGCCAAAGCCTCGCATGATGTGATGCTGGTGCGCTTGCAGCTGCCTGCCAGTGATGTGTTCAAGTACCACGCAGGCCAGTATGTCGAATTTTTGCTGCGTGACGGTGCCCGGCGCGCTTACTCGATGGCCAACGCACCACACACGCAACTGGAAACCCCCGGCGTTGAACTACATATACGCCACACGCCGGGCGGCAAGTTCACTGACCATGTTTTCAGCGCCATGAAAGAAAAAGAAATTCTGCGCATTGAAGGGCCTTTTGGCAGTTTTTACCTGCGTGAAGAGAGCACCAAGCCGATGGTGCTGCTGGCATCGGGCACTGGTTTTGCACCCATCAAGGCGATGATCGAGCACATGCAGCTCAAGCGCATCTCCCGCCCCGCCGTGCTGTACTGGGGTGGCCGCCGCCCAGCTGATTTGTACATGCACGACTGGGTACTGGCCAAAGTTGCAGAGCTGCCTAACCTGCGTTATGTACCGGTGGTGTCAGACGCATTACCGGAAGATGCCTGGACGGGCCGCACCGGTTTTGTTCACAACGCGGTGCTGCAGGACATGACCGATCTCTCGGGCTACCAGGTGTATGCGTGCGGCGCACCCATCGTGGTGGACTCTGCGCAAACAGCGTACATTGCAGCCGGTTTGCCCGAGGACGAGTTTTATGCCGATTCGTTTGTGACTGAAAAAGACAAGGCTGAGGCCAGCGCCTGATCGCACCAGACAGTGGCTGATTTCAAACTACATTTCTGGAAATAAATATGCTTCACTTCAAACCACAGGTCTTGCTGGCAGCCCTGCTACTGACAGCTACCGCCGCTTTTGCACAGCCGAAAGTCATCCGCCTGATCGTGCCTTATGCAGCGGGTGGCCCGATAGATGCCACGGCCCGCTTGCTGGCCGAACGCGTCAAGGATTCGCTGGGCACGGTCATCATTGACAACAAACCCGGTGGCGGTGGCAACATTGGTGCAGATGCGATTGCCAAAGCCGCGCCAGATGGTTTGACCATCGGCATTGCCGCCGTGGCCACAAACGCGATCAACCCCTGGCTGTACAGCAAAATGCCTTTCAACGCCGCGACTGATTTTGCGCCGATCACGCAAATGGTGCGGGTACCGAACGTGCTGGTGATGAATGCCGAAACCGCCACCCGCCTGAAAATTAACAATTTGACCGACCTGATCAAATACGCCAGAGCCAACCCGGCCAAGCTCAACTACGCCAGTGGCGGCAACGGCAGCGCTGGCCACCTGGCGGGGGAAATGTTCAAGGCGCAGGCCGGTATTTATGCCGTCCACATCCCCTATAACGGCGGCAATCCGGCACAGCTCGCCCTGCTCAGCGGTCAGGTCGATTTCAACTTTGACAACCTCGCCACAGCGTCCGCCAACATCAAGGCGGGCAAGCTCAAGGCACTGGCCGTGACAACCACCCAGCGCAGCGCGGTGCTGCCAGACATCCCGGCGATGGCCGAGACACTCAAGGGCTTTGAGATTGACACCTGGTGGGGACTGGTTGCCCCTGCGGGTATACCGAAAGACGTGGTGAGCAAACTCAACCAGGCTTTTGTGGCGGCATTGAATTCGCCAGAAGCCAAAACCCGCTTTGCCGCGCTGATGGCAGAGCCCGTGGCCAGCACACCTGAGCAGTTTGCTGCTTTTATGAAAAGTGAGCTGGTGAAGTATGAGAAGGTTGTGAAGGCTTCTGGGGCCAAGGTGGATTGAATTTTCTTGTCGTTTTTTGGCTTTTGGGTAATGGATTCATGCGCGAGTAGCTACTTTATTGATAGCTTAGTTACCCTTGCTGGGAGTGCCGGGGTTGCCCGGCGGCAAGTCACTTGTCTTTTGCTTCGCCAAAAGAAAGTAACCAAAGAAAAGGCGACCCTGTTCGTCGCCCCTTCGCTTCGCTACGGGTACGCTGCGGTGCTCGAAAAAAGCGGGGTCACGCACAAACTCGGCTAGCGCCTCAAACAAGTGCGTGCCCTGATCCGCTTTTTCCTGTGCTCCTCGCCGACTCTCCAAGGGTGGAGGAAAGTTCGGATTCAGACTCAGATTCAGCCTTTACTCCCTCTCCCACCGGGAGAGGGCAGGGGTGAGGGCTCCCCGAACCCAACTCCCCACCTCGTCCTGGCTGGGCTCAAGGAACCGCGCAGCGGCCCAGACTGCGGGTCGCCTTTTCTTTTGCTTACTTTGCTTTTGGCGAAGCAAAAGAAAAGTGAGTTGCAGCCGGGCTACCCCCGGCATCGCTGTGAAAGCCAAGCCGCTACACAATAAAGAGCACCACGCCTGAATCCACTAAGCAAACACCCAATCACTCCCCCAAATAAGCCGCCCGAACCCGCGGATCAATCAACAGCTCCTTGGCGTCCCCGTTCATGGTGACAATGCCGGACTCCATCACGTAGCCCCGGTCTGCAATACCCAGCGCACGGCTCGCGTTCTGCTCTACCAGCAGCACCGTCACGCCTCTGCCCGAGACATCCCGTACCACCTCAAAAATCTTGTCCACCATGATGGGTGACAGCCCCATGGACGGCTCGTCCAGCAGCAGCACCTTGGGGCGACTCATCAGCGCGCGGCCCATGGCCAGCATCTGCTGCTCGCCGCCCGACATCGTGCCCGCCAGCTGGTCCTTGCGTTCGCGCAGGCGCGGGAAGATGGTGAACATTTTTTCAATGTCTTCGGCAATGCCCGCTTTGTCGTCGCGAATATAGGCACCCATCTGCAGGTTTTCAGTAATGGTCATGCGTGTGAACACGCCCCGGCCCTCCGGCACCATGGCCAGGCCGTCCTTGACCAGGTCCCAGGCACCCTTGCCCTTGATGCTCTTGCCCAGGTATTCAATGTCGCCTTCGACCATCGGCAACGTGCCGGTGATGGCTTTCATGGTGGTGGTTTTGCCGGCCCCGTTGGAGCCGATCAGCGTGACCAGCTCGCCCTCGTCGACATGCAGGTCAACGCCTTTGACAGCCTTGATGCCGCCGTAAGCGACTTTAAGGCCGGTGATTTTCAGAAGTGTGGTGGACATATTTTATTCCTGAGTTTTTTCGCTGGGCCGCCCAAAAAAAAATGCGCCCCCTCGGGGGGCAGCGCACTGCACGGCACATTAAGCGAAGCGAAAAGCGTGGGGGCTATTTAATGACCCGTGCCCAGATAGGCGGTGATCACTTTTTCATCCTTTTGTACGTCGGCAGGTGCGCCTTCGGCAATCTGCTTGCCGTAGTCCAGCACGGTCACGCGGTCACACAGGCCCATTACCAGCTTCACGTCGTGCTCAATCAGCAAAATGGTGCGGTTGTCTTTGCGAATCTGGTCAATCAGCTCGCGCAGCTGGACTTTTTCAGTGGCGTTCATGCCAGCGGCGGGCTCGTCGAGGGCAATCAGCTGCGGGTCGGTCGCCAGGGCGCGTGCAATCTCCAGCCTGCGCTGGTCGCCGTAGCTCAGGGTGCGCGCCTTGAAGTCGGCGTATTTACCAATCCCCACATAGTCCAGCAACTCATGCGCCCGCTTGGTAATGGCCGCTTCCTCCTGCTTGAAGCCCGTGGTACGAAACACCGCACCCAGCAAGCCGGAGCTGGTGCGGATATGCCTGCCGACCATCACGTTCTCCAGCGCCGTCATCTCTGCAAACAACCGGATGTTCTGGAAAGTACGCGCAATGCCGGCCTTGGCGACTTCGTGGACAGCCGTGGGCTGGTAAGGTTTACCGGCCAGCTCAAACGTGCCACTGTCAGGCGTGTACAACCCCGTCAAAACGTTGAAAAAGGTCGTTTTACCCGCACCGTTGGGGCCAATCAGGCCATACACCTGCCCGCGTTCAATGTGAATGCCGACGTCGCTCAGCGCCTGCAGGCCGCCAAACCGCTTGGACACGCCGGATACTTTGAGAATGGTTTCGCTCATGTCCATGCGCCTTAAGGATTGATTGAGTTGACGGCTTTGGTGTCTGTGTCGGCCGCATTCTTGGTTGACTTGCCGTGTTCAGGTGACGGCCACAAGCCGCGGGGCCGCATCAGCATGACGGTGATCATGGCCAGCGCAATCAGCAGCTGGCGCAAAATCGCCGAGTCCAGCCGGCCATCCGTCATGGCCTGCAACGGGCCAGCCACATGGCGCAGCACCTCTGGCAGCGCGGCCAGCAGCAGGGCACCGAGAATGACGCCTGGCAAATGGCCAATACCACCCAGCACCACCATGGCCACAATCATGATCGACTCCATCAGGCTGAAGGACTCGGGCGACACAAACCCCTGAAACGCGGCAAACATGGCACCGGATACGCCGCCAAACGTGGCGCCCATGCCGAACGCCAGCAGCTTGAGGTTGCGGGTGTTGATGCCCATGGCCTTGGCCGCGATTTCGTCTTCACGAATGGCCATCCAGGCGCGGCCAATGCGGGAATTTTCAAGGCGGTGGCAAATCACCACCGACACAATCACTAGCACCAGAAACAGGTAGTAGTACATCGACACGGAATTCACGGCGAAGCCAAACAGTTCGTAGCTTTTGCCCAAGTCAAAATTGAAGAACTTGACGGAGTCAATCTGGTTGATACCTTTAGGACCGTTGGTCAGGTTGATCGGGCGGTCCAGGTTGTTCAAAAACACACGGATGATTTCGCCAAAACCGAGTGTGACGATGGCCAGGTAATCGCCGCGCAGTTTCAGCGTAGGGGCACCCAGGATGACGCCGAACAAGCCCGCTACGGCTGCAGCAATCGGAATGGTGGCCCAGATCGGCAGGTGCAACCCGTTGGGAAAATTCGCCGCAATGAACGGAAAATTTTCTGCCAGGTGCGGCGAGCCCAGCAGCGCAGCCAGATAGGCACCGACTGCAAAAAATGCCACATACCCCAGGTCCAGCAGACCGGCGTAGCCCACCACGATGTTCAGGCCCAGTGCCAGCAACACGTAGAGCAGCGCCATATCGACAATACGCACCCAGGCATTGCCGCCGTTTTGCAGCAGTAGCGGCAGGATCAGCAAGCCGGCTGCGACGAGTAAAAAAGTAACCAGTTTGTTGGGTTTCATGAGAATTTCTCCTTATCTTTTGCTTTGTTTTGCTTTGCTTTGCTTGCGTGGGTTGTTCGACCAGCGGGTGAGGGCGTCACGCCCGGTCTGCCACACGTTCACCCAGCAAGCCTGATGGCCGCAGTGTGAGCACAAAAATCAGCACGATGAAAGCAAAAATATCCGAGTACTGACTGCCCAGCACACCGCCTGTCAGCGGGCCAATGTAGCCCGCTCCAATCGACTCGATCAGCCCCAGCAGGATGCCGCCGAGCACCGCACCACCCAGGTTGCCAATGCCGCCAAACACCGCCGCAGTAAAAGCCTTCAAACCAGGCAAAAAGCCCATGGTGTGCTGCACCGTGCCGTAGTTGGACGCATACATCACACCGGCCAGCGCGGCCAGAATTGCACCAATGATGAAAGTGGCAGAAATCACGGTGTCAGGCCGCACACCCATCAACGCGGCGACGCGCGGATTCTCGGCTGTCGCCCGCATGGCGCGGCCCAGTTTGGTGTAGTGAACCAGCCACATCAGCACCGCCAGCGACACGGCGGTTGCGCCCAGAATGAAAATCTGTGTGACCGTGATCACGGCGCCTGCAACTTGTATCGGCTCAGACGGCAACAGCGTCGGGTAAGGCTTGTAGTTGGGCTTCCAGATGATCATGGCCAGCGTCTGCAGCAGCAGCGACATACCGATGGCGGTAATCAGCGGTGCCAGCTTGGGCGAGTTGCGCAGCGGGCGGTAAGCGATTTTTTCAATCGCAAAATTGAGCGCACCACAGACCACGAAGGAAATCATCAACGACACCAGCAGGATGATCCAGCCGGGCGTGCCGGGCATGGACTGCTGCATCAAACCGATGATGGTCCAGCTGGTCAGCGCGCCGACCATGAGCACTTCCCCGTGCGCAAAGTTGATCAAATTGATGATGCCGTACACCATGGTGTAGCCCAGAGCGATCAG
>JBBRMH010000110.1:0-13763 GCA_038230935.1 Burkholderiales bacterium
ATTGCGCCACCATGCACAAGCAAGGGGGAAATGTCTTTGAGGCGCTTGTCGCCACCTTCAAGGGCACGACCCTTCAGCCAAGCTTCGCCTGAGTCTTGTGCAAGCGCCTACAACTGGGCTGAGTAGTTACAAAAAATCGCTTTAAATTCAACGGCTTGGAAAACTTTTACGACTTTTTCCATAAATGAGTGCTTTAAATCTGCCGGATTTAAGTGTGTTTTTAAGAAAGTCACGCAAGCGTTTGATATTGCGTGACTTTTTCTATTTGGATACACTGCAGCCATCGCTCCAAATGAACCTTATGAACACCACCATGCTGCCCACACAGATTTTCAATCGAGCATTAAAAATCGCTGGTTTTTTGGCATTGTTTACCGCGCTGGTCATGCCAGCAGCTCAGGCCGCTACCGCTAAAAGAGCAGCGGTAAAAAAGCCTTCAATCAGCAAGGCCATAGGCAAAACTTCAGGTAAAACAGCGGCGAAAAAAACGCTTTCTTCCCGTAAGACTGCCCAGTTTGTGTTGGGCACCAAGCGCAAGCTTGTGATTCGTACGGTCGTTGCAGCCAGGCCTTCTTTCGGTCAGATCGCGGGCTTGCATGGGTTGCAGGATCCGCTTGAATTGAAGTCCAGTGTGGCATTGGTCATGGACCAGGACACGCGTGAAGTGCTCTTCAGCAAAAACGACCATGCCGTGCTGCCGATTGCGTCATTGACCAAATTGATGACGGGCGTGATTGTGAGCGCGGCCAAACTTCCCATGGACGAAGTGATTACGGTCACGCAAGACGACGTAGATACTGAAAAAGGCAGCAGCTCACGCCTGAAGGTGGGCACGTCGCTCACACGCGGCGAGTTATTGCATCTGGCCCTAATGTCCAGCGAAAACCGCGCAGCGCATGCCTTGGGTCGCACCTATCCAGGTGGGCTGCAAACTTTTGTACGACTCATGAACGCCAAGGCCATGATGCTGGGCATGAAAGACACCAGCTACGTTGAGCCGACCGGGCTTTCCAGCCGCAACCAGTCGAGTGCCCAGGACCTGGCCACCCTGGTGAATGCAGCGCATGGTGACCCCGTGCTGCGTGAATTGACGACATCTCCAAGCTATCAGGTCGCTGTTGGCAGTCGTACGCTTCAATACAACAACACCAACCGCCTGGTTAAAAACCCCGAGTGGGACATTGGCCTGCAAAAAACCGGCTATATCTCTGAGGCAGGTCAATGCCTGGTGATGCAAACCAAAATTGCCGGTCGCAAGCTGATCATGGTGTTTCTGGACTCTGCTGGCAAACTAAGCCGCCTCGGTGATGCCGAACGCGTGCGCCGCTGGGTTGAGACCAATCCTGTTGTTGACCGTAAAACCAATATCAGTGCTTCTGTGAAACAGGTTAATGGGTAAAAAATGGTGCGGGCCACCTTCATGCACCTGACCTTAAATGCTATTTTATTCATAGCGTCACAAGCAGCATGAACGGGCACCAAGCCCGTTTTTCATTTGATTTCAGTAACTACCAGGCTCAAGAAAACAGAGGGTCTGAGAGTTGAAAGTCAATTCTTTAATCTCCTTTGCACAACCCCGCGTTCGCTGCGCCTCTGCATTGAAGGTTTTCTGCCTTTCAAGGTCAGTGGTTACTGGTTTTATACCCCAGAGCTGCTGAAATTTCGTTAGCTGTCGCCTGGAGCTTGGGCAGCCAATGCTCCTCCAGTCGATCTGCTGGAGCCGAAATTGACAGCCCTGCCACCAGTTTGTTCTGGTCGTCATAGATACCTGCTGCCATGCACCGTACGCCCAGCTCCAGTTCTTCATTGTCGCGAGCTATGCCGTACTGCCGCGCCTTGGACAGCTCTCGCTCCAGCACTGCCAACTGCGTGATGCTATTGCGCGTCTGGCCGGCCAGTCCGGTACGGGTAGCGTAGGTACGCAAACGCTGCGGGTCGTCAAAGGCCAGAAACAGCTTGCCGACCGATGTTAAATGCAATGGCGCTCTCCCACCAATGGCCCGTACCACCTGCATGCCTGAGCGCTCGCTGTAAGCGCGCTCTACGTAAATGATTTCGTCACCCTGGCGCATGCTCAGGTTAACGGGCTGCTGCGTGAGTTTGTGCAGCTCCCGCATGGGCAGCAGTGCTGCATCACGTACGTTCAGACGTGCTTTGACCAGGTTGCCAAGTTCCAGCAGGCGCATTCCCAGCCGGTAATTCCCTGCAGCAGGGCGGTCTACAAAACGGCCTGTAGCCAGGTCGTTCAATATACGGTGGGCGGTGGAGGGGTGAAGACCTGATTTTTCGCTGATCTCCTTGAGCGACATGGCTTCTTGCCGGTCTGCCAGAATTTCAAGCAGGTTGAAAACACGCTCGATAACCTGAACGGTTGGCTTTGCGGGAATAGTCGTTTCGGGCTTTGTCATATGCAGGCTTTCTGCGACAAATTTTACACTGTGAAATCAGACTGCATCTTGTGATGCCATGACGTGGTGGCTATGCAGACGGTACCCACTGGTCGTTCACGCGTAGTTCATGGGGCTTGAAGCTGGCTTTGTAGCTCATCTTCGGACTTTGGGCAATCCAGTAGCCCAGGTATACATAAGGCAGCTCAAGCCGTTTGGCCTGCCCGATCTGCCACAGCACGCCGTAGTTGCCATAGCTGGCTTGAGCTTCAGGTTCGTAAAACGTGTACACCGCAGAAATGCCATCTTCCAGCACATCCACAATCGAGATCATCTTGAGCGCACCCACTGCACCATCGGGCAGACTTTCACGAAATTCAATCAGACGCGAATTCACCCGGCTTTGCAGCAAAAACTGGGTGTATTGGTCAATACTGTCATGATCCATTCCGCCGCCCGCATGGCGACTGTTCTGGTAGCGCAGGTAAAGCTGATAGTGCTCAGGCACAAAGCACAGCTTGAGCACGCGCACAGACAGCGTCTGGTGGCGGCTCCAGGCCCGGCGCTGGCTCTTGTTGGGTTTGAACAGCTGTACCGGTACACGCAACGGCACGCATGCCTGACAGCCATCGCAATACGGACGGTAGGTAAACATGCCACTGCGCCTGAAACCAGTGGCTACGAGTTCAGAGTAAGCGGCGTTGTGAATCAGGTGGCTGGGCGTGGCCACCTGCGATCGTGCCTGCCGGCCTGGCAGATAACTGCAGGGGTAGGGGGCTGTAGCGTAGAACTGCAAGGACTGCAGCGGCAGGTCTTTGAGGTGTGTCACGTTGTTGTGAGAGGCCGGGCAGCCAAAATTTCACTGAAGTATAGGGGGTTGAAGTGCCAGGCGGGCGCGGCCATGCGTACTGTTTTTTCCAGATGCGCCACAAAGTCTTCACGGCTTATTTCAGCGGCTCCCAACGACGCCAGATGCTGCGTATTTTGCTGGCAATCAACCATTGCGATATGGTGCGCCTTGCAAAACGCCACCAGTGCGCACAGCGCTATTTTGGAGGCATCGGTTTGATGCGCAAACATCGACTCGCCAAACACCATGCGCCCCAGGTTGACGCAATACAGCCCACCCACCAGCTCGCCGTCTATCCAGGTCTCGATGCTGTGCGCATGGCCCGCCTGATGCAATTTGATGTAGGCCTTCACCATGTCAGGAACAATCCATGTACCGGGCTGCCCCGCACGCGGCTTGTGAGCACAAGCCTGAATGATGCGTTCAAAATCATGGTCAAACCGGATCTCAAGCCGCTGTGCGTCCAGAAGATGGCTCAGACTTTTACGCAGGGAGCGGTGCAATTTGAAATTTTCTGTACGCAGAACCATGCGCGGGTCCGGGCTCCACCAGAGCACGGGTTGCCCTTTGCTGAACCACGGAAAAATCCCCTGCGCATAGGCCTGAACCAGTGTCGGCACATCCAGCGCAGCACCTGCTGCCAGCAGGCCCGGTGCCGGGTCGCAGTGGTTCCACGCGGTGGTAACCGGTGGAAAGCTTTCACCGGCGTCCAGCCAGGGCACGAGGCGTTGTGATCGAGCCATCTTTCAGGCGCCCGGCTGCACCAATGCGCGTGCAAATGGCAGTAGCCTTTGTAAATATTGCGGGAAGTAGAGGTGCGCCATGATCATCGTGTGACCATAGTAGCCGAGGCTGTTTTTGCGGACTGTTTCAGGGAATTGAATTTGCATGAATTTAACCTCCACTGGCTCAATTTCAGAAAAGCCAAAAATAGACGCTATAATCTGAGGCTGTAATCCTCGATAGCTCAGTTGGTAGAGCGCCGGACTGTTAATCCGTAGGTCCCTGGTTCGAGCCCAGGTCGAGGAGCCAAAAAAAGCAAAAAACGATTCAAGCACTTATGCGTCAAGCATAGGTGCTTTTTTCATGGCAGTTTACGGCCTGCAGCAACTGAAAGAAAAAAATGTTTGCTCAAAGTGGCCAGTGGCATCACATTGAAACCTTCGATGAGTTTGACAACGGCTTGTCTGACCTGATTGAGCTTTGGCTCTCCACGGCCAACACAACCACCCAGGCTGTCAAAGAGTTAGCTCTGGCACATTTCAAGGAAGACCTCGAAGCTGCAGCGCTTAAATGGGCTGATAACAAAGCCAAGTCGAAAAAATACACCTCAATAGGCCAGGAGTTGGCTGAGTTCGAAGCGGTCTTGAATGAAGACTCCGCCACCACACCCCGCTCTGCCAGACAAGGCTGTGAAGCAGGGCTGAGCACACCAGGCAAGCGCTTGAGTTGGGTATTCGGCGATGTCTGCTGATGCTGACAATCAATTTTCAGCCACCCCGTCAAACCTGTCAGTGAAGGCCTCTTTCATTTAACGCGACGCAGGATACGCAGGCCGCAGACGTGTCTTCCTGGCGATCCCGTCAGGCGTGAACAAGACGACAAATAGCCACAGGCAGCCTGCGCAGATCACCACATTGCGACAAACGATGGAGACGGCCTGCATAGCTGTGGTCACAGTCACATTCACCATCATCGCTGGTTGTCGTCCATGTATTCAAACTCAACCAGCGTGCTGTCTGGCCAGCTCAGCTCGCCCAACGGCAATATATAGGTAAAGTCAGCCAGTAATTCGTAGTCACAAGACGGCAGGTCATTGTTCAGCCCAGGGTCGTTGCTGGCTGACGCATACAGTTTGTCAATAGACAGCATCTCAAAACGGCTACCAGAACGCAGCACCACCCTGAACAAGGGCCGGGTCTATGACAAGGCCGATAACAAAAGCAAGCATGACTATTTTCAAGACATGCTGGGCCAAGTGCTGCAGTGGGGACTGCGCCCGGCATTCACCACAGGCAACAGTTGGTACGCCTGCGAGAAGAACCTCAAGACTACTAAAAATCACCAGATGGGGTTGGTGTTCGCGGTCGAAGCCAATCGCACTGTGTCGCTCGAAAAAGGTGCCTGGGTGCAGGTGCAAAAGCTGGACATTCCTGATGAGGGTTTGATGGTGTGGCTGCGCAATTTTGGGCAAGTCAAACTGTTTTGGACACGACTGAAAGAGCAGTTGCGCCATGACGTTGTTTGTCTGCCCAGTGCGGATGCGGATGCCTATGCGACGTTTGAGCGCGAGAGCTTCCAGGAGGGGCATGACCAGCACTGGAGACTTGAGCTGTACCACCGCATGCTCAAACAGGTTTGCAACATTGAGCGCTTCCAGGTGCGGAAGGTGCTGCCATACTGATGCACATCTTTGCTGCATTGAGCAGCTTTGTGCATTTGCAAAAAATGCAGACCTGCGACGCTTTTGTAAATGCTTGCCAGTGCAAGCATGAACTATTTTCTGAAGCAGTTGCAAGCTTTATCAAGCGCTTTGTTCCTGGCAAAGAGAGCCTCTGGCCAAAGTTCGACTCGGTTGTCAGTGCGTAATTCCTACATTCAACATTCAGGCTGCCCTCATGTTTTCAAACAGGTTTCAACCCTTTGCTTTTTCTGCGCCGCGCACTGCTTTGGCCGCGCTGGCGCTTTGCGTGTTGGCTTCTGGCTGCGCGATGCAATCAGTCCAGCCAGGCGCTTCACGTGAAGAGGTGATCTCGCGCTACGGTACGCCGTCACGCGTGGTGGCGCTGTCAAATGGCACACGCTTGCAATATTCGCAACAACCGGCAGGGCAAAGCGCTGTGATGGTCGATCTGGACGCTGCAGGCCGCGTGACTTCTGTGCGCGAGGTGTTGAACCTGGCAGGATTTGCATCGGTGGTCATCGGCAAGTCAACCCGTGAAGATACCGAGCGCGCCCTGGGCCGCCCGGCCATGGTGGACCAGGTCGCCTCCTGGCCGGGCGATATCCTGACGTACCGCTGGCGTGACAGCGATCAGGACATGTTTTACTGGTTTTACCTGGATGCCAATCAGGTGGTGCAGCGCACGTCTCAGGGCATGGAGTTTCCCATCAGGCCCAACGACAACTGACAGTCAAAGCAACCATCAGGGGGCATCTTCCCCGGATATGGCCCGACCAATGTCAGGCCAGCGCGCGTGCAGGTAAAGCCAGGCCACCAGCCCAATACACATCAGCCCGAGTGAGACAGCGGCGAGCGCCACGGTGGAATGCATCACCAGCGGCGCGATGACCCCCGCCACGATGCCATTGGCGCTTGAGCCAATAAAGGCCTGCAGCGACGACGCCATGCCGCGCCGCTCGGGGTACAAATCCAGCACCAGCAGCGTCACGACCGGCACCATCAAGGCCCATCCAAACGCAAACACTGCAATCGGAATCAAGGCCCAGGACACCGTGGGCGTGAACAGCACGTTGGCCACCAGGTTCAGCACCGATATGCTGAGCATGATGACAAAGCCGTGGCGTATTTGCGTTTTGGGGGCCACTTTGCCGGCCAGCCGACCGCTGAGCCAGGCGCCTGACATGATGCCGCTGATGGTCAGGATAAAAAACCAGAAAAACTGGGTCGGCTCCAGCTTCATGTGCTCGCCCAGAAACGCCGGGGCCGAAAGTACGTACAAAAACATACCGTTAAACGGTACGCCGCTGGCCAGCGCCAGCAGCAAAAACCGCGGGCTGGAGCCGAGCTGCCAGTAGCCGCGCATCAGGTGTCTGACCTCAAACGGCTGGCGCTGGGTGACGTGCAGGGTTTCGGGCAAAAACCGGTAGTTGGTGGCCCACAACACGCCGCCCACACCAGTCAAAAACCAGAAAACGCTGTGCCAGCCCAGATGCACAAACAGCCAGCCGCCCACAATCGGGGCCAGCGCTGGTGCCACACCAAAATAAATCGTGACCTGGCTCATCACCTGCTGGGCTTGCGCTGGCGGGAACATGTCACGTATCACGGCACGCGACACCACAATACCGGCCCCGGTGGACAGGCCCTGCACAGCCCTGAAAAACACCAGCTGGCCGATGCTCTGCGACAGCGCGCAGCCGGCAGACGCCACGGTAAACAAGGCGATGCCCCACAACACCACGGGTCGGCGGCCAAAGCTGTCCGACAGCGCCCCATGAAACAGGTTCATGAAGGCAAAGCCGAACAGATAGGCCGACAGCGTTTGCTGCATCTCGACCGGCGTTGCGCCCAGGGTGCGCGCAATGCTGGAGAACGCCGGAATGTAGGTGTCAATTGAGAACGGCCCCAGCATGCCCAGCAGTGCGAGCAATACGGCCAGCGCCCAGCGCGGGCCGGGCCAGAGTTTGTCGGCATTCGGGTTCATTTTGGGGTGTCTCCGGGCGCATCAAGATGTCTGGCCTGTTTGAGCTTTAGTGCCAAGCCATAGAGGTCGTTGCGCGGCGCGCCAGTGATGTCAGCCGTCAGCTTCACGGCTGTTTTTAGCGGCAATTCGCCCAGCAGCAGGCGCAGCACGCGCTGGCCATCGTCTTGCGGCGCGGCCTGCGCAGCGGGGTGCAAGACCAGTGCAAACTCGCCCCGGGTGCGCTGGGTGCTGCCCGCCAGCCAGGCCGGGAACTGGCTGCAGGCCACCGTGGCGATTTCTTCAAATTGCTTGGTCAGCTCGCGTCCCACCGTGATCAGCCTGTCACCCAGCGGCAGCATGGCGATGGCCAGGGCCTCAATGCGGTGCGGTGCTTCAAGGATGACCACTGCCCGGCGCTCGGCCTGCAACTGCAACACAGCCTGGTCACGCTCGCCCGCCTTGCTGGGCAAAAAACCCGCAAATACAAAACCCGAGTCGCCAGAAATACCCGCTGCACTCAGTGCCGTCGTGACACTGCTGGCGCCCGGCAACGGCATGATGGCCAGGCCCGCTGCACGCACTGCCGCCACCAGGCGCGCGCCCGGGTCGCTGACGGCAGGTGTGCCTGCGTCGCTGATGTAGGCCACACGCTCGCCGCGCTGCAGGCGCTCGATCACGCCCACAGCGGCTTCAAGCTCATTGTGCTCATGCACCGCCAGCAGAGGTTTTTCAATGCCGTACTGGCGCAGCAGGCCTTGTGAGTGCCGGGTATCTTCACAGGCAATCACATTGGCCAGTTGCAGCACATGCAGTGCCCGCAGTGAGATGTCGGCCAGGTTGCCAATCGGCGTGGCCACCACGTACAGTGTGCTTTGCGGATAATGCTGCATGCCCGCTGCAGCATAAGCTGCGCCCAGTGCCAAGTCGAAAGAAGCGTTCAATGTGGTTTTCCAGAAAACAGGTTGCGAAATCGCCGCCAGGCCAGACTGAAGTCACGGCGGGGCAACGCAAAGCGCTTCAGAGTACCACCAAGCAGCAAGGTGACACGGCTGAGTCCATGGCGCTCGCGCGTCTGCTGGCAGCGGGCTACAAACTGGTGGAGACCAATTATCGGACACCGGGCCGGGGTGGTGGCGAGATTGATCTCATCATGCACGCTCCCGACGGTACGCTGGTGTTCGTCGAGGTCCGCCAGCGCTCGGGCCAGTCGCACGGTGGTGCTGGTGCGAGCATCGGTACCGTCAAGCAGCAGCGCATTATTTTTGCGGCCCGCCACTACCTGATGCGCTTTAACAGCCCCCCGCCCTGCCGCTTTGATGTGGTGCTGGTGCAAGGCACGCTGGCTGATCCGCACAGCGTTCAGATTGACTGGCTGTGCGGCGCGTTTGATGCGTCATAGCGTAGGCAAAAGATGGCAAGGTTTTGTAAGCAGTCGTACTGCGCCGCCTGTGCTGGCAGCTGATTTTGACCCGCTATCATTGGCCCATGCTTGAACAACGAATTGAACAGCACTTTATTGACAGCGCCGACCTGAAATACCAGTCAGCCCAGGTCTTGTCCAAACCAATCGCTGCGGCGGTGCAGGCCATCCTGGCCAGCGTGACCAGCGGCGGCAAGGTGCTGGCCTGTGGCAACGGTGGCTCGGCCGCAGATGCGCAGCATTTTGCGGCCGAGTTTGTGGGCCGTTATGAGCGTGAGCGGCCCGAACTGGCGGCCATTGCGCTGACGACGGACAGCTCCATCCTCACAGCCATTGCCAACGACTACGACTTCAGCGTGATTTTTTCAAAGCAGGTGCGTGCGTTTGGCAGCTCGGGCGACGTGCTGCTGGCGCTCAGCACCAGCGGCAATTCTGCCAACGTGCTGGCCGCCATTGAAGCGGCACATGAACGCGACATGACGGTGGTGGCGCTCACCGGCAAAGGCGGCGGAAAAATGACCAGCGCCCTGCGTGAAACCGATGTGCACATCTGCGTGCCGCACGACCGCACTGCCCGCATTCAGGAAGTGCACCTGCTGGTGCTGCACTGCATTTGCGATGGTGTGGATACCCAGTTACTTGGCGACCAGGAGTCTTCTATATGAAACAGGTTTTTAATCCCCGCGCCCTGCAGCGCCTGGCTTTGACAGTGTGTGCGGCGGCTGCGCTTTCAGGCGCGTTGACGGCCTGCGTGCCGCTGCTTATCGGGGGTGCCATGGGCGGCGGGGCGATGGTCGCAGTTGACCGCCGCACGTCCGGCACGCAGCTTGAAGACGAGGGCATTGAATTGCGTGCACTCAGCCGCCTGCAAACTCCGGTGGGCGAGCGCAGCCATATCAATCTGACCAGCTACAACCGTCAGGTGTTGTTAACGGGTGAAGTCGCCAGCGCACAGGACAAGGCGCTGATCGAAAAGACCGTTGCAGGCGTTGAAAACGTCGTCAGCATTGTCAATGAGCTGGCCGTCATGGGCAATTCGACCCTGACCCAGCGCTCCTCCGATACGCTGGTCACGGGCCGTGTCAAGGCGACGCTGGTCGATACCCGTGACCTGTCAGCCAACGCTTTCAAGGTGGTGACCGAGCGTGGCAGCACGTACCTGATGGGCCGTGTCACCCAGCGCGAGTCTGACCGCGCCACAGCAGTGATACGCGCCACGCCGGGGGTACAAAAAGTCGTGCGCCTGTTCGAGATCATCAGCGAGCAGGAGCTGGCGCGCTTGCTGCCTGCGGCCAAACCCTGATTTTTTCGTCATTAACCCAGTCGTTCGAAAGGGTTTTTACCAGCAGGGGCCGCGGGACTGGCTTTGCCAGACCGCAGGCGCAGCAGCCCCCTCGGGGGGCAGAGAGTTACACGAAGTGGACGAGCGTGGGGGCATCATTCTCCAGCAGGGGCTGCGGGACTGGCTTTGCCAGACCGCAGGCGCAGCGGCCCCCTCGGGGCTGGAGCCTGAGGCTCCGAACCTGCTTGAGCAGGTTTGGACAGGCTCCAGAAGCGAAGCCTCTGGCGAGCGGCGGCCTGCAAGGTGCAGTGAGTTGCACGCAGTGAACGAGCGTGGGGTTTTACCTCAGTCGCCTGACCAGGCTGGAGGTATCCCAGCGCTGGCCACCCATCGCCTGCACATCCGCGTAAAACTGGTCCACCAGTGCCGTCACCGGCAAACGGGCACCGTTGCGCCTGGCCTCGTCCAGCACCAGGCCCAGGTCCTTGCGCATCCAGTCCACCGCAAAGCCGAAGTCAAACTGGTCTGCTGCCATGGTTTTGCCGCGGTTGTCGAGCTGCCAGCTTTGCGCTGCACCCTTGCCAATCACGTCGAGCACCTGGTTCACATCCAGCCCGGCTTTCTGGCCGAAGGCAATCGCTTCGCTCAGGCCCTGCACCAGGCCGGCAATACAGATCTGATTGACCATTTTGGTCAGCTGGCCTGCACCGCTGGCACCCATGAAGGTGAAGGCTTTTGCAAACGCCATCCCTGCTGGTCTGGCAACTTCAAACGCCGTCAGATCGCCGCCGCACATCACGGTCAGGCTGCCGTTTTGCGCACCGGACTGGCCACCTGAGACAGGCGCATCGACAAAATGAAGCCCCAGTGCACTGGCAGCGGCGTGCAGTTCGCGCGCCACCTCAACAGACGCGGTGGTGTGGTCTGTCAATACCGCGCCAGGCTTCATGCCAGCGAATGCACCGTCCGGGCCCAGCACCACGCTGCGCAAGTCGTTGTCATTGCCAACGCAGCAAAAAACGACGTCTGCGCCTGCAGCCGCCTCTTTAGGCGTCAAACCGTGCTTAGCCCCCATGTATTCTGCGCAGAACGCTACTGATTTAGTAGCAGTCCGGTTATAAACGCACACTTGGTGACCAGCCAGGTGCAGATGCCCCGCCATCGGGTAGCCCATGACGCCCAGACCTAAAAAGGCAACTTGCTGTGATGGGGCGGATTCGTAGGTTTTGGAGTTCGTGCTGGACATGGTGGAGAGGTAAAAACAAATGAATACAAGGGTCAGACGATGGCGAAATTTTCAGTGCCTGCCGACAGGTCCACTGATTTGGCGCGCCTGGAATTGAGCTTGATCTGCAGCCGCAGGTCATTGACCGAGTCGGCATTGCGCAGCGCGTCTTCGTAAGTGATGGCGTTGGCCTCGAACGCGTCAAA
The DNA here is from genome assembly GCA_038230935.1 of Burkholderiales bacterium. Classification (GTDB taxonomy): domain Bacteria; phylum Pseudomonadota; class Gammaproteobacteria; order Burkholderiales; family Burkholderiaceae_C; genus Polaromonas. The sequence continues at coordinate 11,738 of JBBRMH010000110.1, forward strand.
CAGCGCCTGGTCAAAGGTCTGCATGCCCAGGTTGCGGCTTTTTTTCATGATCTCCTTGATCTCCGAGACATCGCCCTTGAAGATCAGGTCTGAAATCAGCGGCGTGTTGAGCATGATCTCCACCACTGCCGCACGGCCCTTGCCGTCCTGCTTGGGGATCAGGCGCTGCGAGACCATGGCCTTGAGGTTCAGCGACAAGTCCATCAGCAATTGCGCGCGGCGCTCTTCAGGAAAAAAGTTAATCACGCGGTCCAGTGCCTGGTTGGCGCTGTTGGCGTGCAGGGTACACAGACACAAGTGGCCGGTTTCGGCAAAGGCGATGGCGTGCTCCATGGTTTCGCGGTCACGCACCTCACCCATCAGGATCACGTCGGGTGCCTGACGCAAGGTGTTTTTCAAGGCCGCTTCCCAACTGTCGGTATCCAGGCCGACTTCTCGCTGGGTCACAACGCAGTTTTTATGCGGGTGCACAAACTCCACCGGGTCTTCAATCGTGATGATGTGGCCGTATGACTGCTCATTGCGCCAGTCCACCATGGCGGCCAGCGTGGTGGATTTGCCCGAGCCGGTGGCACCGACCAGAATCGTCAGGCCGCGCTTGGCCATCACGACTTCTTTCAAAACCTGCGGCACACCCAGTCCGTCAATGGTGGGCAGCACCGCCGGGATCACCCGCATCACCATGCCGACCTTGCCCTGCTGGATGAAGGCATTGACCCGAAAACGCCCCACGCCCGGCGGCGAAATCGCAAAGTTGCACTCTTTGGTGCGCTCAAACTCGGCGGCCTGCCTGTCATTCATGATGGCCCGGGCCAGCGCCATGGTGTGCCCCCCGTTGAGTGGCTGTGGTGAGACCTTGGTGACCTTGCCATCGACCTTCATGGCCGGTGGAAATTCACTCGTGATGAACAGATCACTGCCACTGCGGCTGATCATCAGCCGCAAAAGGTCATTGATAAATTTACTGGCCTGGTCGCGTTCCATGAGCGGCTCCGGTTTCAAATGCCGGCTGCCAGCAGCGCGGTCATTTCGTGAGTAATATCAAAAAAATACAGTCCCCGCATTTCACTCAGCGGGGCCTTTCTTCGCAAGCAGGGGCCGCGGAACTGGCTTTGCCAGGCTGCAGGCGCAGCGGCCCCCTCGGGGGGCAGCGTCCACACGAAGTGGGAAAGCGTGGGGGCCACATTCACCCGGGGAAGTTTTCCGGAATTTTCGCTTTACCGCGCGCCTCGGCAGGCGATATGACATTGCGCTTGACCAGATCGCTCAGATTCTGGTCCAGCGTCTGCATGCCCACACTGCTGCCGGTCTGGATCGACGAGTACATCTGCGCCACCTTGGCCTCACGGATCAGATTGCGAATCGCGCTGGTGCCAATCATGATCTCGTGCGCTGCCACGCGGCCCGCACCATCTTTGGTCTTGCAAAGCGTCTGCGAGATCACCGCCTGAAGTGACTCAGACAACATCGAGCGGATCATTTCCTTTTCTTCAGCCGGGAACACGTCAATGATCCGATCAATGGTTTTGGCGGCGCTCGATGTGTGCAGCGTGCCAAACACCAGGTGGCCGGTCTCGGCAGCCGACATGGCCAGGCGAATCGTCTCCAGGTCACGCATTTCGCCCACCAGAATCGCGTCCGGATCTTCGCGCAGGGCGGACTTGAGCGCCGCGTTAAAGCTCAGGGTGTGGGGCCCCACTTCACGCTGGTTGATCAGGCATTTTTTGGACTCGTGTACAAACTCGATCGGGTCTTCAACCGTCAGGATGTGGCCGTATTCGGTTTCATTCAAAAAGTTCACCATCGCGGCCAGCGTGGTTGATTTGCCAGAGCCCGTGGGGCCGGTAACCAGCACCATGCCGCGCGGCTTGAGCGCGAGGTCGCCAAAAATCTTTGGCGCGTTGAGCTGCTCAAGCGACAAAATTTTGGAAGGAATCGTCCGAAGTACGGCACCAGCGCCCCGGTTGTGGTTGAAAGCATTCACCCGAAAGCGTGCCAGGCCATCAATTTCAAACGAGAAATCAAC
>JBBRMH010000111.1:0-13623 GCA_038230935.1 Burkholderiales bacterium
GCCGTGCTGCAGACCTTTGTCGGCTGGCTCAACGAGCGCAGTACCCAGCCACCACTGCTGGCTGCCAACCGCAGCGCCATTGCGGCACAGCAATATGCCGACGGCACCCTGCGCAATGCACAGGTTATTGAGTCCATGGGCATGCTGCGGGAAATCCACCGTCGCTGGATCAACAAGCAGCGCGAGTTTTTAGGGCTGCAAGCCGTTGCCTCGGACCACGGCGGCTTTTATCAGGCATTGTCCAAGTTTTTGCAAAACACCATCAGCTCCGGCCTGCTGGGCCTGGGTGCCTGGCTGCTTTTGCGCAACCAGCTCAATGGCGGTGCAGCCATGATGATTGTCGGCTCCATCCTGGGTGGCCGCGCCTTGGCTCCACTGGTCCAGATCGTGACACAGTGGCAGGGTGTGGTCAACGTACGCGACGCTTATGGCCGCCTTGAAATGCTGTTGGCCACGGTGCCTCCACGCAAAGACGGCATGCAATTGCCGGCTCCACAGGGTCACCTGCTGGTTGACAACCTGGTTGCCGCTGCGCCTGGCAGCCAGGTACCCATTTTGCGCGGCCTGAACTTTGCGCTGCAGCCTGGCGAAGTACTGGCCGTGGTCGGGCCGTCTGCGTCCGGCAAGACCAGTCTGGCACGCCTGCTGGTGGGCCTGTGGCCAGCTGTGGGTGGCAAGGTGCGGCTCGACGGTGCTGATGTGTACACCTGGAACAAGACCGAATTAGGTCCACACATGGGGTATCTGCCTCAGGGGGTCGAGCTGTTTGACGGCTCGGTGGCTGACAACATTGCACGCTTTGGCGAGGTGGATCAGGCCAAGGTCGAAGCCGCCGCCAGCGCTGTGGGCCTGCACGAGTTCATTCTGGCGTTGCCCAAGGGCTATGACAACCCGGTTGGCAGGGAAGGTGCCATGCTCTCGGGTGGCCAGCGCCAGCGCGTTGCCCTGGCCCGCGCCATTTATGGCAACCCGGCGTTTGTGGTGCTTGATGAGCCCAACTCCAGCCTGGACGAGCAGGGCGACGCAGCTCTGGCCTTTGCCATCACGCAGCTCAAGTCACGCGGCACCACCTTTGTCATCATGACGCACCGCACCAGCATTTTGAGCGTGACCGACAAGATGCTGGTGTTGCGCGACGGCGTGGCGCAAATGTTTGGTCCGCGCGACGACGTTCTCAGAGGCCTGGCTGAAGCTCAGGCCAAAGCCAGTCAGCCCGCAGCAGCCCAGCCACGGGCTGCTGCTCCTGGCGCAGCAACAGCCACCGCTTGAAAACACAACCACTCCCATGCTAAAAACACCTGAATTTTTCAAGCGCAGCGAGCTGACCTCTACCTTGTGGAGTTTCCGCCGAGAGTTCGTGATCGTTGGCGCCTTCAGCATGATCGCCAACGTGCTCATGCTCGCTCCCACACTGTATATGCTGCAGGTCTATGACCGCGTGATGCACAGCCAGAGCGAGTTGACTCTGATCGCCATGTCGCTGCTGACGCTGTTTTTGTTTGCCATCATGGCCTTTGCCGAATGGATGCGCTCCCGCCTGCTGGTGCGCACGGGTGTGCGGCTTGACTCACAGCTCAGCACACTGGTGTTCAACGCCAGTTTTGAGGCCCACCTGAACCAGGCGAGCAGTAACCCATCACGCGCCTTTGGCGACCTGATTCAAATCCGCCAGTTTTTAACCGGTAACGGTATTTTTGCTTTCTTTGATGCCCCCTGGACACCGATTTATATGGCGGTGCTGTTTTTTCTGCACCCCTGGCTGGGTATTTTGGGCGTGGTGTTTGCGGTGCTGCAAGCTGCGCTGGCTTGGTTTGGTCACCGCCACACTCTGGCCCCCTCAGAAGCTGCTACTGCAGCCCAGGCCGAGGCCGGTAGCTTTTTGCAAAGCAAACTGCGCAATTCTGAAGTGCTGGAGTCCATGGGCATGATCCGCAGCTTGCAGGTGCGCTGGGCCGAACGCCACCAGACCGCGCTGGCGCGCAATGGCGACTCCCAGCATTTGATGCACCGTATCACCGCCATCAGCAAATTCATTCGCTACAGCCAGCAGTCATTGGCACTGGGTGCCGGTGCGCTGCTGGTGATTGACGGTCAGCTCTCGCCTGGCGGCATGATTGCAGCCAACGTCCTGATGACGCGCGCACTCGCACCGATTGACATGCTGGTGGGCAGCTGGCGGCAATTTGCGGGCATGCGCGCTGCGTTTGTAAGGCTTGAGACCTTGCTGACTGACTACCCAGAGCGTGACCCAGCGCTCAAACGCGTGGCACCTACTGGCCAGATCAGCCTGAGCAAAGTGTTCGCGCTGGCCACTGGCAGGACAGACCCGATTTTGAAAAACGTGGCATTCAGTGTCCCTGCAGGCAGCGTCACCGCCATTCTTGGCCCCTCGGGCTCGGGCAAATCCACCCTGGCGCGCGTCATGGTCGGCATCTGGCCCAATGTGTCTGGTGAGGTTTTGCTGGACGGCATGCCGATTGCCAGCTGGAACCGCATTGAGCTTGGCCCCCACATTGGCTACCTGCCGCAAGACGTCGAGCTGTTTGAAGGCAGTATTGCCGAAAATATTGCCCGCTTCAGCGATACCGATGCCACCAAAGTGATTGCAGCGGCCAAAAGTGCTGGCCTGCACGAGATGATTTTGCGCTTTCCCAAAGGTTACGACACGTCCATTGGCGAGGCTGGTAATTTGCTGTCGGGCGGCCAGCGCCAGCGCATTGGCCTGGCGCGCGCCATTTACGGCAACCCCATGATCGTGGTGCTCGATGAGCCCAACGCCAACCTCGACGACATGGGCGAAGTCGCGCTGTACAGAACCGTCGAAGAACTCAAAGCCAAAGGCAAGACCGTGTTTTTAATCACCCACCGCCCCGGTGCTGTCGCTGTGGCTGACCGCATTTTGCTATTGCGCGACGGCGCAGTGCAGGCTGACGGCCCGCGCGACGCCGTCATGGCTGCCATGCAAAGTGCACAGCAAGCCGCTGAACAGGCTGCAAAAAAAGCTGCCAGCGCCGTTGTCCAGACTTCCCCATCTGCCAACAAGCCTTTTGCAGCCGCCTGAGCCTCGCACCCAGACGCCTGACCACCCGCCCTTTTTCAATTATTTATTGCTGGATCTGACATGACCAACCCGGATATGTACAAACGCCTGACGGCCAAACTGGCCCCCGCCCAGGCAACGCCTGTGGATGCCACACCCAACGACGCAGCAGCTGCCAAACACGCGAGCATGAATGACAGCGGCCGTGCGGCCCGCATCGGCTTGTGGGCACTTGGCATAGGTTTCGGCGGCTTTTTGCTGTGGGCCGCCTTTGCACCGCTGGACGAAGGCGTACCCAGCCAGGGCATGGTCGCCATTGACACCAAGAAAAAAGCCGTCCAGCACCTGACTGGCGGCCTGGTCAAGGAAGTGCTGGTACGGGAAGGTGACCGCGTCAAGGAAGGCCAGCTACTGATACGCCTGGATCAAGCCGTGGCACGCGCCAACTTTGAAGGCGTACGCCAGCGCTATATTGGCCTGCGCGCCATGGAGAGCCGCTTGCAGGCTGAACAGCGCAATCTGCCCAAAATCACCTTTCACCCTGATGTGGTGGAAGCTGCCAGCGACCCTCAAATCAAGCAGATGGTATTTAACCAGGAGCAATTGTTTGAGTCACGCAAAGCCGCCCAGCGCGCTGAAATGCAGTCGATGCAGGAAAGCATTTCGGGCCAGGAAGGCATGATCGCCGCCTACCAGGGTATGCTTGTCAACCGCAAAAACCAGCAGTCGCTGCTCGGCGAAGAACTCGGCAACACCCGCAGCCTGGTCAAAGAGGGTTACGTGCCGCGCAACCGCCAGCTGGAGCTGGAGCGCATGACGTCTGAAAACAGCGCCAGTCTGGCTGAACTGCAAGGCAACACCATTCGTGCACAACGCTCGGTGGGTGAGTTGCGTCAGCGCATACTTTTGCGCCAGCAAGAAGTGCGCAAAGAAATCGAGTCCCAGCTGGCCGACGTCAGCCGCGAAGTCGGGGGTGATGCTGAAAAATACCGGGCGGCCAAAGACGACCTCGGGCGGATTGACATCAAGTCACCTTCCGAGGGGCAGGTGGTCGGCCTGGCGGTGCAATCTGTCGGTGCGGTCATTGGCGGTGGTCAAAAGCTCATGGACATTGTGCCCGCAGACGAGCCCCTGCTGATTGAATCCAAAGTGGCACCACACCTGATTGACAAGGTACGTGCAGGCTTGCCAGTAGATGTGCGTTTTTCAGGTTTTGCCAACACGCCGCAGCTGGTCGTGCAAGGCAAGGTAGTGTCTGTTTCTGGCGATTTGATTGTGGAGCCGCAAACCGGTGCAGGTTACTATCTGGCCCGCATTGCTGTCACGCCAGAAGGCTATAAAGAACTTGGTAAACGCCAATTGCAGCCCGGTATGCCAGTCGAGATTGTCTTCATCACAGGCCAGCGCTCCATGCTGACCTATTTGCTCAACCCCTTGACCAAGCGGCTTGCCGCGTCCATGAAAGAGGAGTGAAAACCATGCAGCGCAAACCGTCAATATCCCGCGTCACACCTTTCAAACGCCTAGGCCTCACATCGAGCCGCGTTGTCAGCGGCGTACTGGCCAGCACCTTGCTCGGCCTGTCTGCCAGCGCCTGGTCCATGGACCTGCTACAGGCCTATGAAGCCGCACGCCAGCAGGACGCGTCCATTCTGGCATCACGGGCCAACGCTGCTGCCGGGCGAGAACGCCTGCCGCAGGCGCGGTCGCAACTGCTGCCCAGTATTTCTTTTGGCATGCAGCAAACCAATAACCGGCTCTCCAGCACCACCCCCAATTTTGCGGGAATAGAGCAAACCACCAACACCAGATACCCCAGCAGCAACCAGACACTGACCCTGCGCCAGCCGCTTTATCGCAGCTATCTCACGGCCCAGTTGCGGCAGGCCGAGGCCCAGGTTAAAGACACAGAAGCGGCCTTGCTGCAAGACGAGCAAAACCTCTCGACACGTGTGGGCAGCGCGTACTTTGAGGCCATGCTCACTTATGACCAGCTGGCCCTGGTGCTGGCCCAGCGCACCACCACCACCACACAGCTGGACGCAGCCCGCAAAGCCTTCGCCGGTGGTGCAGGCACCCGCACCGACGTGGACGAAGCCCAGGCCCGGCTTGACCAGACCCTGGCACTGGAAATAGAAGCGCGCCAGAATGTCGACTACACCCGCCAGCAACTTGAAGTGCTGGTCAACCAGCCGGTGGGACAGCTCGCCACCCTCAACGTTGACAAACTTGAACTGCTCAACCCGGAGCCCAACCGCATCGAAGACTGGACCCGCCGCGCCGAACTCAACAGCCCCCAGCTGCGTTCACTGCAAGCGCAGCTGGACGCGGCCCGCGAAGAAGTGGCCAAGGCCAGTGCTGGCCACATGCCCACGCTTGACGCGGTTGCCCAATGGTCTCGCAGCCAGAGTGAAAACGTTACCAACACCACCAACCGCTACACCAACGCCTCGTTTGGCCTGCAGTTAAACGTTCCGATTTATCAGGGCGGCTACGTCAACGCCCAAGTGCGCCAGGCGCTGGCACTGCAAGAGCGTGCCAGCCAGGCGCTTGAGGCCGGCAGACGCGACCTCGGCATGCGCGTGTACAAAGAGTTCCGGGGAGTGACCGAGAGCGTGCCCAAAATCAAGGCGCTGGAGCTGGCCCAGAAATCTTCCGAACAATTGGTACTGTCCAACAACAAATCGTTTCAGGGCGGCAGCCGCACCGTGGTGGATGTGCTCAACGCAGAGCAGCAGCGGACTGTGGTGCAGCGCGACCTGGCCCAGAGCCGGTATGTGTATTTGATCTCAAAACTCCGGCTGCTCGCATTGGTCGGCAGCGCTGATCAGGACGCGGTGGTGGCCATCAACAACGTCCTGAAATACTGACCAGCGCTATGTCTGGCTACGCCAGCAGGTTTGTAGAAAGTTGACGCCGCCATAATTCAGCAATGAACCCATTTCAAGCGCGTGTATTTAATGGCCAGACCAAATTATTCCCTATAGCGTGGCTGGCCATTTTTACTTTCTTGATGGTGACACGTGCGAGCGTCAGTCCACCAGTCGCAATGTTCTTTTTCGCGTTGGCGGTGTCAGGTGGGGTTTACCTGGCTTTGACAACGCACGCCAGGTTATGGCGGTTACTGCAAACGCATTTTTTTATTTTTTCAGCACTGCTGGCTTTCGCAGTCTGTATTGTCTGGTCTGAAGCCTATGCATGGAAGGGCAAAGCCTGGGATTTTCTGGCGTCTGTGCCTACGCAGGTTGGCGTTCTTTTTTGCATCCCCACATTAGCCCTGTTCTTGCAGGACCGTCAATTATTGCGATTTTTGGTGGGGTTATTTTTGGCTCTCAGTGCATGGCACTTTATCGCCATGCCTATAGAAGCTGTTTATGGCTTGAAAACAGGTTGGCACCCTGCTGCCCTGGTGCCACGGGCTGCTGGCCCACTGGCCTACCAGGCCAGTGGGCTGGCTGCAGATTCGTTCTTCTTTTCGGGGCTGTTCCAGAGCATGTTTTATATGGCAGTTGGCTTGGTCTATTCACGACAACTGTTTGGGCAAAAAATAATCATTTCTGACAGCGCGTTGTTGTTGCTCACAGCACTGTGGCTGATACCGGTAGCCTGTGTTCAATCTCGCAGCGCATTTGCTGGGAGCCTGCTGGCCCTGCTGCTGACGGTGATGTCTCAGGTGCACGACAAAAAGCGCTTGCTTCAAATTTTTGTACCCACGCTTTTGGTCGGCGGTCTGCTCTATCTGTACCTGTTTTCTGGCGGTAAAAGCGGGCCTGATTTGCGCATCATTTACCTCAAACATTACTTTCTAAACGCACTGCAATGGCCGGGCATCTTGATTGGTAAAGGATTTATCCTAGCCGACCGTTCAATGGTGATTCCAGGTGTTTCACCTGTTGGGCACAGCCACAACGATCTCGTGCAAATTTTGTTCAGTTGGGGCATGCCCGCCTTGCTGGCTTATATGGCTTTTTGGGCAGGCTTGATAAAACTCATTTACCAAAAATTTGCACAGAAAGCCGAATACTGGCCGATCTACGCACTGGTTGCAGTGTTGCCTGCCATGATCACTGACCTGGGATTTCAGCTTTTTGAAAAGGCGGCTTTCATTGCTTTTTTAACAGCACTGTGCATGGCGCTGGCACCACTGCAGGGAAACGAAACAAGACCCCATTAAATTTCAATGCGTGAACTTGATCGTGTCTCCACTGAGCACAGGTGCAGCCGGTACCAGCGCCTGCTTGAGGGCATTGGCATAAGCCATGCGAGCAGTTTGTAACGCCGCAGTATGGGCCCCAAGACGCTGCAGTTCCGCGTCTACAAACTGAATGCTGGCCAGCTGGCCCTTGACATCGGCTGAAAGGGTGTCAAGGTCGTAATCTAGATTGTCGATTTTGATAGTAGGCATGGTCGATTGCGTTATGTGATGTGAAGGTGAATCAGGTCAAGAAAAGCTTGAGAGCCAGTTATCGATTTTATAGACGAACTTCGGGCTTTTATAACCCGTCATGATGAATACAGACAAAGGCAGGCCTGTCTGTTGTCCGATCACAGGCATTAGCGGCTGAAAAGTAGCATTTTTTAATGAAAAGCGGCTCTAGCCCAAGCATTTCGTACGGTAGGTGCTATCGAATTTGATGTGACTGCCTTGTCGGTCTGCCACCTGGTTTTTTGAACATTATTTGATTTGCAGTGCCAACTCCAGCGTCACATCCGTCGTGGGCACGTTCGCAAAGCCGTTGACTGTGGCAGTTTGCAAGGCCGCAATCTTGTCAATCACATCCAGGCCATTGACAACCTTGCCAAACACCGCATAACCAGGACTGGCTGCACTTTGGTAGTCCAGGCTGTTATCCACCAGATTGACATAAAACTCCGAGGTAGCGGAGTTCGGTACGCTGGTTCTGGCCATCGCCAGTGTGCCACGCGTGTTGAACAAGCCATTGTTGGACTCAAGCACGATGGGGGCCAGTTGGCCAGTCTTCTTGACCAGCCCCTTGGTATAGCCTCCCCCCTGCACGACAAAGCCGGCAATCACCCGGTGAAACAGTGTGTTGCTGTAGAAACCACTATTGGCATAAGCCAGAAAATTATTCACAGACACTGGTGCTGCAGATGGATTGAGTTCTACCACCACGTTGCCCTGCGACGTGACCAGTTCTATCTGCGGCTGCGGCACTGTGACCGTACCGGTATAGAGCACCTTGCCGTTGCTACCTGTAATGGTCAAAGGCTGCTCCCCTGTTGCCGTCACGATGCAATTGAGCACCGCCAGTTCTGGCGCGCTTTGCGACATGTTGAACACCGGGTCTTTACAGGCCCCGGTCACCGCCGTCATATTGGCACGCAAGTACGTACCAGAAACAAACAACACGGCCTGTCGGCTGTAAGCCAGTGTCCTCACCGTAACGCTGGCAATTTGCTGGTTATCTTCCGCGCTGGAGTCTCCTCCCCCACAGGCGCTGAGCAAGGCGCAGGTGGCCAGAAGGGCTGTGGCGGTCATCTTGAAATGGTTCATGGTTTTCTTCTCCAACATGCTGTGGGTTGGTCGCCAGGCTTAGCGCTTTAACCGGGTCAATGCTGTTGCGATTTTAGGCAGGTTGATGGGTAGCAGACCGCCATTTGAGTCAAAAATACATCTGGCTGAGCGTTGTGGAGCCTGACTTCAACAGCACCTCAATGGTTCCTTGATGGTTCCTGTATTTTGACGTTAAGTACTGGCCCACGAAGACAACCGATTGTCAAAAAGGTACTTTCATTGGAGAATGCTTTTCGCCTGCACAGCATCAACTTATAGACTACAAACCGATTCATCTGGAAGTCCGCCCATGACAAGCCCAAACACCTCAGCTGGTACCAGCCCATTTTCTCTCAGTGGCAATGCGACATTGGACCCCCTTTTGAATGAGAGTTACACCAAATGGGGCGGTGCGCTCGGAACAGGTGCCTCACTGTCTTTCAGCTTTCCCTATCTCAATGGCAGCAGCGCTACTTGGCAGCCCAATTACAGCAGTGCTAACGAGCCCAATGCAAGCTCACACTTTGGTCTGAATGCGACGCAGGTCGCCGCTGCCAGACTAGCCTTGCAGTCATGGAGCAACGTTGCCGGGCTCGTCTTCACAGAGGTTGCCGACACCAGTGCGAACGTGGGGGACTTTCGATTTGCATTCGCTTCTGTTTTCTCATCGAATAGCTGGGGGGCGTCTTACTACCCAAACGATTTTTTTGCAAGCGCCGCAGATGTCTGGATCAACCCCTCGCGAAGTTCTGACTTGAATTGGTCTGTTGGCAGCAGTAATTTCGAATCCATGATGCATGAAATTGGGCATGGCCTTGGATTGAAGCACCCTGGCAATTACAACGGCAGCGGCTCAGGTGCGCCACCGTTTTTAAGTGCCGCACTGGACAACAGCAATTTCACCGTCATGTCTTACAACGATCTGGCCAATAATTTATTCAGAAAGGTCACGCAGAACGCCGATGGAACGCCAAAAATCGAATTCATTTTTGTGAACCGTGACTCACCCATGGTTCTGGACGTGCAAGCGATTCAGCACCTTTACGGTGCCAATACGTCTTACAAAACCGGTAACGACATCTACACGTTTGATCCAGCAACGCCGTTTTTTCGTACCATTTGGGATGCAGGCGGTAACGACACGATTTCGGTGGCTAATTTTTCGCTGGGTTGTGTAATTAACCTTCAGCCCGGGCAGTACTCCAGTATTTCCATGCTGTCTGACCCGCTTCCGTCGGGTTACAGCGGGGGGAGTGTTCCTACATACGACGGTAAAAACAACCTTGGAATTGCCTACAACTGCATCATAGAAAACGCCATAGGCGGCTCCGGCAACGACACACTAATCGGCAATGCTGCTAACAACAATTTGAGCGGTGGCGCAGGCGATGACACCATTGAAGGCGGCGCAGGCGACGACACCATCGATGGCGGTGCTGGCATTGACACTGCAGTGTTTGCAGGTGCCTTCTCCAGTTATACCTACAACTACAACTCACTGGCCAATCTTTTTACTGTCAGCAGTGTGCTGACAGGCACAGACAGCATCACCAACGTTGAGTATTTCAAGTTTTCAGACGTATTGAAAGTTGCCAGCCAGTTGATGATCGCGCCATCTGTGCCAATTGTTTTCCTGTCATCGTCCACAGCATCCATCTTTGAGGGCAACAGCGGCAGCCAGCCCTTGAGCTTTACCGTCAATCTCTCAGCCGCCGCTTCCAGCCCGGTCACCGTCAACTACGCCACCGCCAATGGCACGGCCACCGCAGGCAGCGACTACACCGCCATCAGTGGCGTGCTGACCTTCGCAGCCGGCGAGATCAGCAAAACCGTCACAGTTGCGGTTTTGGGCGACACCCTGGTCGAGGCCGACGAGACCTTCACGCTAACCTTAAGCAACCCCAGCGGTGCAAGTCTGGGCAGCATCAGCACCACCACGGCTACCATCGTCAACGATGACATCGGCACCACCCCCCCTCCAGCCCAAAGCAAGCTCGATGATTTCGTAGTGCTGCAGTTTGCCTCACCAAACATCATGGGCGCTGATGCAGGCAACGACACCTACCTGATCTCTGGCAGCATGGTTGCAGCCGGGCAGACGCTTACCATCAGCGACAGCAGTGGCAACAACAGCATTCAGCTGGCCAATGGCCTGTCGATTGCTTCGAGCCAGGTGGCCAGCAATGCCCTAAAGCTCACACTGAGCAATGGTGGCACGGTCACGGTACTCAATGCCAATGGCTTTACCTACGATGTAGGCGGCAACACCAGCGCAGGCATTGACAACGTTGATGTGAGTTACGCCAGCTTTGTGCAAAACACGCTGGGCGTCGCGCTGCCTGCTGGTGGTATTTCTACGGGAGGGGCAAAGGTCATTGGCTCAGCGCCTGCCCAGACAGCCATTGCGGTGTCTTCCAGGCTTGATGATTTTGTGGTGCTGCAGTTTGCCTCGCCAAACATTGTGGGCGCTGACACAGGCAACGACACCTACCTGATCTCAGGCAGCATGGTTGCAGCCGGACAAAACCTCACCATCAGCGATAGCAGCGGTAACAACAGCATCCAGCTGGCCAATGGCCTGTCGATTGCTTCAAGTCAGGTGGCCAGCAATGCCTTAAAGCTCACGCTGAGCAATGGCGGCACGGTCACAGTACTCAACGCCAATGTCTTTACCTACGATGTGGGCGGCAACAACAGTGCGGGCATTGACAACATTGATGTCAGCTATGCCAGCTTTGTACAAAACACGCTGGGAGTTGCGCTGCCTGCCAGTGGTATTGCTACGGGGGGAGCCAAAGTCATTGGCTCGGGCGATGCGACGCCGCTGGTAGCGGGCTCATCGGCTCCTGTGACGGCAACCAGTGGGGCAGACACCTTCTCGTTTGCGCCTACAGCTGCACGGGCCTTGGTGGCCAATACGCAAATCACCATCAACCAGTTTGACATCACAAAAGACAAGTTTCAGTTTGATCTGATCACTGCATTGGGCGGCACGACACTGGCAGCGCTCAATAGGGTCGAAGGCATCAGTGTGCAGACCGATCCGTTTGCAGGCTCGACGCTGATCAATTTTGGGCTGGATGCCAATGGGGATGCGGTGGTCTTGACATTGGCGGGGGTCACTGCACCTGCATCGGTTGTTGTTGAGGTGGTTTAACAAGGCTTTGGCGATTCAAGTGTTTGGGGCTTTTTGAAGTAGTATGCCGCTTGCAAGCAGGCTGAAACGCAAGAACAGCTGGAGAAAGCCTGTCGCTATTGAATTTATAGCTAGCGGCACCCTTAAATGCTGCCCCAGAGGTTGGCTTGAGTCCTGAACGCAACTGCAGAGTGCAGTTGATGCCAGGTGGCAGGTCAGCTTCAAACTCAAAAACCTATTTTTGGCTACTGATCCAGGGTCCAGTTTCCTTAATGGCTTTAGGGCGTGCCATAAATCGAATTTTGACCTTATTGTGGGCGGCTGGTAGTGCAACATTCGTTCTGTAATTTCCCCGACTAATTGGTTTTGGATATTTATAAGCTCAGGCCCCTGACAGGCCGCCGGAGGTGTCCCTGCAGCGATGACTGGCAAGCTTGTAGCGACACAAACCGGTTGTGAAACAGACTATAGGGAAACTCCGCTGTCATGAAGCACAAACGATGCCGCAGTAAAGGTGTTTGAACTGGCACCCACGCATGGTGTGAAACAGTACCACGATCGTGCGCATCTCGGAGAATGTTATCTGGTCTGTGCAGCACCGTCCGCGTTTGGCAGTGCCGTTCTGCGCACTATGGTAATCGAACATACGTTGCGCTAAAAGCGCTGGCAAAAGTCGTCAATGAGACAAACAGCCAGATGGTTTTTATCCCATGATGGCGGCTGCTCTGGGTACAACGGGTTGCCCTCAATTTTTTCACTGCCTGGCGGTACCTGTCCCGCACAACTTTGGGGTTGCTTCTCCAGAACTCAGGTTAATTTAGGACGCTAAAACCCAGTTTTACAGACCATAAAGGTCATTTGTCATCTGTAACGAATTCAATTTTTTCAAACGCTAACACCTTTGGCGAATGATCAACATAAAATTCAACAGCGATTTTTTGGTGTTTCTGCCGGCATCTGGCACAGGGATAGATGGCATCTTCACTGCTTTGAGCTTCCTGGTGATACCCACAGATTAAACCAGCTCAATCGCCAGAGCTGTCGCCTCACCCCCACCAATACAAAGCGTGGCCACCCCTTTTTTAAGCTCGCGCGCCTTCAGTGCGTAGAGCAGTGTGACGATGATGCGGGCACCGCTGGCACCGATCGGGTGGCCCAGCGCGCAGGCACCGCCGTTGATGTTCACGATGTCGTGACTGAGCCCCAGCTCCTTCATGGCGGCCATGGGCACCACGGCAAAGGCTTCGTTGATCTCCCACAAGTCCACGTCCTTGACATCCCAGCCGATTTTTTTGAGCAGCTTGTGCACGGCACCGGCAGGCGCAGTGGCAAACCACTCGGGGGCTTGTGAGAACGTGGCGTGGCCGACGATGCGGGCCAGCGGGGTTGCACCCAGCGCTTGGGCGGTGGATTCGCGGGCCAGCACCAGTGCAGCCGCGCCGTCGTTGATGGACGAGCTGGAGGCGGCGGTGATGGTGCCGTCTTTTTTAAACGCGGGCTTGAGCGTGGTGATTTTGTCGAGCTTGACCTTGCCGGGGCCTTCGTCCTGCGACACCACGACTTCACCCGCCCGGGTTTTGACCGTCACTGGCGTGATTTCAGCTTCAAACGCTCCTGATTTGATAGCTGCCTGGGCACGTTTGACGCTGGCTATGGCGAAATTGTCTTGTGCTTCACGGGTAAAGGCGTATTTGTCGGCGCACTGCTCGCCAAAGGTGCCCATGGCGCGGCCTGGCTCGTAGGCGTCTTCCAGGCCGTCGAGCATCATGTGGTCATAAATGCGGTCATGGCCAATGCGTATGCCGCTGCGGCCCTTGAGCATCAAATGCGGTGCGTTGGTCATGCTCTCCATGCCGCCCGCAACCATCACATCCCGGCTGCCCGCCACCAGCTGGTCATGCGCGAGCAGCGTCGCCTCCATGCCCGAGCCGC
>JBBRMH010000112.1:0-13514 GCA_038230935.1 Burkholderiales bacterium
CCACGTTCGGTGGGTGTGATTCCATCGACCAAGGGTTCGCTTTAAGCCCTTGTCGATGTAGCCCGACCCTCAGCCCTTTTCCACGGGGCGGGCAGGGTCGCTGCACCAGTCGCTCCAGCTGCCTGCATACAGGCCCGTGCTGCCCAAGCCCGCGATCTGCATCGCCAGCAGATTCGGCACGGCGCTCACGCCACTGCCGCACTGATGCACCACACTGGCAGTGTCACGGCCCGCCAGCAGCGTCTCAAATTCGGCTTTCAACACCGCAGCAGGTTTGAACTTGCCGTCCGCCCCCATGTTGCTGGCAAATGGGCGATTGAGTGCGCCCGGAATGTGGCCCGCTGCAGGGTCAAGCGGTTCCACCTCACCACGAAAGCGCGGTGCGCCGCGTGCGTCAATCAGGGTCTGAACAGGACTGCCCAGGTTATCTGCTACTGTTTTGGTAGCTACCAGCCTAAGCAGCCCCTGCCCCAGCGTGAAGTTTGACTGAAAATGCACAGGCTCTTCTCCTGCGGTGATCTGGCCACCTGCAGCTGTCCAGGCTTGCAAACCGCCATCGAGCACCGCCACGTTGGCGTGTCCTGCCCATTTCAGCATCCACCACAGGCGGCCACAGTAATTGGCACCGTTGCGGTCATAGACCACGGCTTGCATGTCGTTGCTAAAACCAATGTCGCACAACCAGTCGGCAAAGCGCAGGCGGTTGGGCAAGGGGTGGCGACCACCGGATGCAGGGGCGTCTGCACCCGTGGCGGTGATCACGCCGTGCGCGCCTGGCACGCCATGTTTTGCGCTCAGCGCGGTGTCGAGGTTGGCATAAACAGCCCCGGTGATGTGCGAGTCCAGGTACTGCTGCTCGCCCACGTGGGGCTGCATCAGGTCAAACGTGCAATCAAAAATGCGCAGCGGTGCGCCGCTGGCCATCAGGGCTTGCAGTTGCTCGCTGGAAATCAGCGTGGTGTAATTCATGGTGTACTCCTTGAAACGGGGTTGAAGTCAATGCTCTTCGGCGGGTGCGTTGGGCGCAGTCCGGGTCCGCAGTGCAGTCGCGGCAATGGCGCTCAAAACAATCAGCGCCATGCCGGCCCAGCCCAACAGCGGAATCTGGTCGCCGAACAGCACCATGCTGAAGATGGCTGAGAAAACAATGCCCGAGTATTGCAGGTTGGCCACCATCAGCGTGCCGCCGTGGTTGCTGGACATGGAATAGGATTTTGTCATGCACAACTGGCCCAGGCTGGCCAGCAGGCCCATTGGTAACAGCCACAGCCCGTGCTGCCAGGTCCAGGGCGAGACACCCACCACCGCCATGCCCAAAGCACCGGCGATGCTGGTACCGGCTGCAAAATAAAACACGGTGCGCGTTTCGGGCTCGCCAGCGCGCGCCAGCACCATCACCTGCATGTAGGCAAACGCAGCGCCCAAACCTGACAGCAAACCAATCATGCCGGCAAACGCCTGGTTTTGGTCCATGGTTGGCCGCAGCAGCATGACCACGCCTGCAAAACTGGCCAAAATCGTCAGGACCAGCGGCCCCTGAGAGGGAATGCGCTGCCCGGCCTTTGAAAACAGCAACGTACCGCCAACCAGAAACGCTGCAATCCAGACACTGCTCATGTAGTTGAGCGTCATGGCAGTGGCCAGCGGCAGGTGGGTAATCGCATAAAACCAGGCTGACAGGGCCACCACACCCACCACACTGCGCCAGATGTGCATGGGCAACACCTGGGTCGCCAGCGACGTGCCCCGCACGCGAGCGAACACCGCCATGAACAGCATGCCGATGAACCCCCGGTAGAACACCAGTTCTGCGTTGTTGAAGTGTGCGGCGGCAAACTTGACGCACACCGCCATGGCCGAGAAGACCAGGGCAGAAAGAACCATCCAGACGGCTTGCATGCTGCTTGAACTTTCGAAAATGGGTGACAAAAAAGAGCGCGCAGACAGGTCATTGACCGCAGAGGCGCAGAGTAAGCAGAGGTCTGCAGAGAAAGAAAAATGACACTTTTTCCTTCCTCTGTATTGCTCACTCTGCGTTCTCTGCGCCTCTGCGTTGAAGCTTTCCTGTTTTTTCGCGCACTGAACTGCAAACTAAATCATCTGCGTGGTTTTGCTGGCACCCATTTCACGGCGGTACCACTCGTGAAAGTGCTGCATGCCGTCCTCCATCGGGCTTTGGTAGGGGCCAAACTCGTTGTCGCCGCGCAGCATCAGTGCCCGGCGACCTGCGTCCATGCGCAGGGCGATTTCGTCGTCTTCCACGCAGGTTTCCATGTAGGCGGCCTGCTGCGCCTCGATAAATTCGCGCTCAAAGGCGCAGATTTCTTCCGGGTAGAAAAACTCCACCACGTTGAGTGTTTTGTCTGGTCCTTGTGGGTGCAGCGTACTGACGACCAGTACATGCGGGTACCACTCGACCATCACATGCGGGTAGTAGGTGAGCCAGATCGCGCCGTATTTGGGCGCGACGCCTTTGCGGTATTGCAGCACCACGTCGTGCCATTTTTTGTAGGTGTCGGTGCCGGGCTTGCCCAGCTTGTCCGACACGCCCACGGTTTGCACCGAATAGTGGGGCTTCAATTCCCACAGCAGGTCATGCGTGGTGACAAATCCGCCCAGGCCGGGGTGAAAGGGGCCAACGTGGTAGTCCTCCAGATACACCTCAATGAAGGTTTTCCAGTTGTAGTTGCACTCGTGCAGGTGAGTCTTGTCAAGCTGGTAGCCTGAAAAATCAAGGTCACCCATCACGGCGGGCGAGCCCATTTCAGCCGCAATATCGCGGCCATTGTCTTCAAACACCAGGCCGTTCCAGCGCGTGGTTTTGTAGCGGTTGAGGTTCAGGCAGGGGTCAATTTCAAAGTGTGGCGCACCTATCAGCTCGCCCGAGGTGTTGTAGGTCCAGCGGTGCAGCGGGCAGACGATATTGCTGCCAGCGCCGTCGCCCAACGATCCCCGACCCTGCAGCATGGTTGCCTGCCGGTGCCTGCACACGTTCGAGATCAGCTCTAGCCCTGAGCTGTTGCG
This sequence comes from Burkholderiales bacterium, assembly GCA_038230935.1. Taxonomy (GTDB): domain Bacteria; phylum Pseudomonadota; class Gammaproteobacteria; order Burkholderiales; family Burkholderiaceae_C; genus Polaromonas. Next base: position 3,025 of record JBBRMH010000112.1, read on the forward strand.
CACCAGAGCGCGCCCTTCGCCCTCATGCGGCAGGGCGTAGTAGTCGCCCAGATTCGGCACGGCCAGCTCGTGGCCCAGATAACGCGGGCCGCGGCTGAACAGCCGTTGCTGCTCTCTCTGGTACAGCCCTGCGTCAAAATAGCTGGAAATGGGCAGCTGGCTGGTGGCTTGCAACAAGCGAAGGCTTAAATCAGACATGCAGTGGTGTGACGGTGACGCGAACTTCACCGTTGTCGGGAATGGTGACCAATTTTACCTGTGCGTGGCAAGCCACAGCCCGGAGCTAGCGCACACCATAATGCGGCCAGGTCCGGTGGTGTCTCTGCCCCACGCGCCACAGCCAGTGGCCAACCGCCTAAAATCACGCGTCAACCAAAATACCATGGCCAAAACTTCTACTTCTTCTGTCACCGCTGCTGCGGTTCCAGCATTACCCGCATTGCCCGCCACTTATGAGGCCGCGTTGCAAGAGCTGGAAAGCCTTGCCGCTGGTCTGGAGTCCGGTCAGTTGCCACTGGACCAGTTGCTCAGTGGTTACCAGCGCGGTGCCCAGCTGCTGGCATTTTGCAAGAGCAAGCTGGAAGCCGTCGAAACCCAGATCAAGGTGCTTGAAGGCACAGAACTCAAGCCTTGGGCATGATCCCCGGTCGAACGCCATCATTGAAAAAAACAGCACCCCATGTCATTGACCAGCCCAACCAGCCCGTCTGAAAACGTACATAAGTTCAACCTGGGTGACTGGAGCGCCCGGCAGCTCCAGCAGATCGAGCAGGCGTTGACGGCTTGGGTCGCCTGTCCCGGTACACCCCCCAAGCTGTCATCGGCTGGCACGGACACCCTGAGCCAGGCCATGCGCTATGCGGTGCTCGACGGCGGCAAACGCCTGCGCCCCCTGTTGGTGCTGGCCGCTTGTGAGGCGGTTAACGGCAACCTGCAGGCCGCCCTGCGCGCGGCTTGTTCAGTGGAGCTGATTCACGCCTATTCACTGATCCACGACGACATGCCCTGCATGGACAACGATGTGCTGCGCCGTGGCAAGCCCACGGTGCACGTCCGGTTTGGCGAGGCCATGGCACTGCTCGCAGGCGATGCGCTGCAAGCGCTGGCCTTTGAACTGTTAACCCTGGCTGATGGTGCACCGGACGGTTTTGACGTGGCCGTTCAGGCCCGTTTGTGCCGCATGCTGGCACAAGCTGCGGGCTACCAGGGCATGGCTGGCGGCCAAGCCATAGATTTGGCCAGTGTGGGCGTGAACCTTGATTCAGACCAGCTGCATGACATGCATCGGCTCAAAACCGGCGCGTTGCTGCAGGCCAGCGTGATGATGGGTGCAAGCTGCGGCGCTGCATCGGTGCCGGTGCGCGATGCCTTGCGTGACTACGGGGCAGCCATTGGCCTGGCGTTTCAGGTGGTCGATGACATTCTGGACGTCACCGCTGACTCGGCCACGCTGGGTAAAACTGCGGGCAAGGACGCCGCCCAGGATAAGCCGACCTTTGTATCGCTTATGGGCCTGCAAGCGTCACAGCACTATGCCCAGGCGCTGCTTGCACGCGCACTCGCCAGCCTGGACACCCTCCCGACAAGCGGCTTGATTCACACCGACGCATTGCACGCACTCGCCAACATGCTGGTCAATCGCCGAGCCTGACAACACACTTCAACGCTTTAACGCTTCAACCCAGTCGATGTCGCACAACCAACCACCCAGGGTGATCTCTTTGCTTGAAAAAATCAACAGCCCCTTTGATATGCGCAAGCTGCCCAGAACCCAGCTCCGGGCACTGGCCGACGAGCTGCGCGCCTACCTGCTGGACTCAGTCTCCAAAACCGGCGGGCATTTGAGCTCCAACCTGGGCACGGTGGAGCTGACAGTCGCTTTGCACTATGTTTTCAACACCCCCGAAGACCGGCTGGTGTGGGATGTGGGCCACCAGACCTATCCGCACAAAATCCTGACGGGCCGGCGTGAACGCATGGACACCCTGCGGCAGTTTGACGGCTTGTCGGGCTTTCCGCGCCGCAGTGAGAGCGCGTACGACACCTTTGGCACCGCCCATTCCTCAACCTCGATTTCAGCCGCGCTCGGCATGGCGCTGGCGGCAAAACAAAAAGGTGAGACCCGCCATGCCGTGGCCATCATTGGCGACGGTGCCATGAGCGCCGGCATGGCCTTTGAAGCCATGAACAATGCGGGTGTGCATGACGACTGCCGGCTGCTGGTGGTGCTCAACGACAACGACATGAGCATCAGCCCGCCCGTGGGCGCGCTCAACCGCTATCTGGCCCAGCTGATGAGCGGGCGCTTTTATGCGTCGGCCAGAAGCGTGGGCAAGCAGGTGCTCAGCGTGGCGCCGCCGCTGCTGGAGCTGGCCAAGCGGCTGGAAACCCACGCCAAGGGCATGATCGTGCCCGCCACGCTGTTTGAAAACTTCGGTTTCAACTACATCGGCCCGATCGATGGCCATGATCTGGAGTCCCTGATTCCGACGCTTGAAAACATCCGCCAGTTGATGCTCAAGGGGTCTGGGCCGCAGTTTTTGCACGTGGTGACCAAAAAAGGCCAGGGCTACAAGATGGCTGAAGCCGACCCGATTGCCTACCACGGCCCCGGCAAGTTCGACCCGGTCCAGGGTCTGCAAAAATCTCTGGTGCCCAGCAAGCAGACCTTTACCCAGGTGTTTGGCCAATGGCTATGCGACATGGCCGAGCACGACAAACGGCTGGTCGGTATCACCCCGGCCATGCGTGAAGGCTCGGGCATGGTGGAGTTTCACAAGCGCTTTCCCGAGCGCTATCACGATGTGGGCATTGCCGAGCAGCACGCGGTGACCTTCGCTGCGGGCATGGCCTGCGAGGGCCTCAAGCCTGTGGTGGCGATTTACTCAACGTTTTTGCAGCGTGGTTATGACCAGCTGATCCACGATGTTGCGCTGCAAAACCTGCCCGTGGTGTTTGCACTGGACCGGGCGGGCCTGGTCGGTGCTGACGGTGCAACACATGCCGGGGCTTACGATATCCCCTACCTGCGCTGCATTCCCAACATGAGCGTGGCCTGCCCAGCTGATGAAAACGAGTGCCGCAAACTGCTCAGTTCTGCGTTTGAGCAAAACCACCCGGTCGCTGTGCGCTACCCGCGTGGTGCGGGTGCAGGTGTTGCCACTGAACCCGGTCTGGCCTCGCTGCCTTATGGCAAGGGTGAAGTGCGCCGTCAAGGTGCAGGCATTGCGATTCTGGCTTTTGGCACGCTGCTTTACCCGGCCCTGCAGGCCGCTGAAAAGATTGGGGAGCACGGTGCCACAGTGGTCAACATGCGCTGGGCCAAGCCGCTGGATGTCGAGCTGCTGCTCCAGATCGCGGCCAGCCACGACGCGCTGGTGACGGTGGAAGAGGGCGCCATCATGGGCGGTGCAGGCAGTGCGGTCAGCGAGGCCCTGCAAGCGGCAGGCGTTGTCAAACCTGTGCTGCATCTGGGATTGAAAGACGAGTTCATCGAGCATGGCGACGTTGGCTATCTGCTTGCCTTGCAAGGCCTGGATGCAGCGGGCATTGAGGCGGCCATCACGGCGCGTTTTGGCGCGCTGCCTGCGGTGGTCAACCTTCCACGGGCAGCGCTCAAGTCGGTGGCCTGAATGCCACAGAGAACCAGGTTCGGTAGTCATCACCCGAAGTGAATTTGCTGGATCGCCGTTTACTTTTCAAACACACGGGCATGGCAGGTGTTCTGGCCGCTGGCGTGGCACCTGCGGTGTATGCACAGGCCGCTGTTCGCTGGCGATTGGCATCGAGCTTTCCCAGATCACTGGACACCATCTACGGCGCTGCTGAAACCTTTGCACGCCATGTCAAAACCATTTCGGGGGGCAGGTTTGACATCACGGTGTACCCGGCAGGCGAGCTGATGCCCGCCTTTGATGTGGTCGATGGCGTGCAGCAGGGCACGGTCGAGGCCGCACACACTGCACCTTACTATTTTTTCGGTAAAAACGAGACCTTTGCCATCGGTGGTGCCATTCCTTTCGGCCTGAACAGCCGTCAGATGAGTGCATGGACGTTTCAGGGCAATGGCCTGAAGCTGATGCGCGAGTTTTATGCCAGCTACAACATCATCAACTTTGCGTGCGGCAACACCGGCGCTCAAATGGGTGGCTGGTTTCGCAAGGAAATCAAATCGCTCGCCGACATGAAAGGCCTGAAGTTCCGGGTGGGTGGTTTTGCCGGCATGGTCATTGAGCGGCTGGGCGCTGTGCCTGTCAATCTGCCCGGTGGCGACATTTACCAGGCGCTTGAAAAAGGCACGATAGATGCCGCCGAGTGGATAGGCCCGTACGACGACCAGAAGCTGGGGTTCAACAAAGTCGCACCGAATTATTACTACCCCGGCTGGTGGGAGGGCGGCCTGCAGCTGGACCTGTACGTCAACCAGAAAGCTTTTGACGCCTTGACACCCGAATACAAAGCCCTGATGGATGTCGCCTCTGCCGCTGCGCATGTCGATATGCAGGCCAAATACGATGCCCGCAACCCGGCAGCACTCAAGCAACTGGTGAGTGCCGGTGCGCGCCTGCGACCTTTCCCGTCCGAGGTCATGAACGCAGCCTTCAAGCAATCGATGCAGCTTTACGCTGAACTGTCCGCAAGCAATCCGGCCTGGGCCAAGGTGTATGCCGACTACGCCCGGTTCAGGGGTGAGCAGAATTTGTGGTTTCGCTTCACCGAGGCTACGTTTGACCGTTTCATGCAGGGGCAAAAACTCTAGCAGGCAGTGGCCAGGCACCCCGTCAGCCAGCTGCCAGCCTACGGGTAAAAACCCGGTTTACGTCCTGTGAAATGCTGCCAAAATAGAAGACTTAGTCAACTCTTCAGGAGATTTCATGGATCGTCGTTCTCTTATCAAAAATGCCGGCAGTGCCGGTGTGCTGGCGGCCGGTGTTGCGCCCGCTGTTCACGCGCAGGCCGCTGTTCGCTGGCGTCTGGCTTCGAGCTTTCCCAAGTCACTCGACACCATCTATGGCGGCGCAGAGGTTTTCGCCAACGCCGTCAAGGCCATGACGGGCGGCAAGTTTGAAATCTCCGTGCACGCGGGTGGCGAGCTGATGCCAGCGTTCGGTGTGGTCGATGGCGTGCAGGCCGGTACGGTCGAGATGTGCCACACGGTGCCTTACTACTTTTACGGCAAAAACCCGGCGTTTGCGCTGGGTTCAGCCGTGCCGTTTGGCCTGAATGCGCGCCAGATGACCGCTTGGATGAAACACGGTAATGGCCGCAAGCTGATGAACGAGCTGTACGCCAAGTACAGTATGGTCAGTTTTGCCGGTGGCAACACGGGCACCCAGATGGGTGGCTGGTTCCGTAAAGAGATCAAGAGCGTGGCGGACTTCAAGGGCCTGAAAATGCGTCTGGGTGGTGGTCTGGTCGGTGAAGTCATGACCAAACTCGGCGCCGTGCCACAAAGCATTCCTGGCGGCGAAATTTATCAGGCCCTCGAAAAAGGCACGATTGATGCTGCTGAATGGGTAGGTCCCTACGATGACCAGAAACTGGGCTTTAACAAGGTTGCCCCGTTTTATTACTACCCCGGCTGGTGGGAGGGTGGCCCTGAAGTGGACTTCTTCATTAACCAGAAAGCCATGGACGCACTGACGCCCGAGTACAAAGCCATTGTGGAGGCGGCCTCTGCAATTGCTGCATCAGACATGCTGGCCAAATACGATGCACTGAACCCGACAGCCCTCAAACAGCTGGTAGCTGCCAAAACCAAGGTGCTGCCTTTCTCGACAGCCGTGCTGGACGCGTCGTTCAAGGCATCAATGGAAGTGTTTGCTGCCAACGACGAGAAAAGCCCGGAGTGGAAGAAGATTTACGCCGACATGCGTGCATTCCAGCGTGACCAGGTGCTGTGGTTCCGTTTTGCTGAAAACGGTTTTGACAACTTCATGGCCAGACAAAAACTGTAACTTCACGCCTTGCCCGGACCGTTCATACCGGTCTGGACCCCGTAAAAAAGCCCCGCATCGCGGGGCTTTTTTACGGGCAACAGACACTGATATTTCAGCGCCTGCGCCCGTGTGTCACAAAGGCTATTTTTTGTCCTTGTCCATGGACTCCTGCATCGCCTTCATGGGGTCGTTTTCTGCAGCGGCAGCAGGCTCCGCACCTGGTGCAGGATTTCCGCCCATTTCCGGTGGCGCCAGCGGTGCCTCGGGGGGCATGTTTTTCTCCATCTCGATGCGCACCTTGTCCAGGTCATAGACCACCTTCTTGTCCAGCCCGCTCGACACAATGCCCGGGAAGGCAATGATGCAGCCGACCATGATGATCTGGATCAGCACAAACGGCACAGCACCCCAGTAAATCTGCATGGTGGTGACAGGCGCGATCAGCTTTTTGGTGATCTTGTCGGTGTACTCTTTCGCCGGTGCCACGCTGCGCAGGTAAAACAGGGCAAAACCAAACGGCGGGTGCATGAACGACGTCTGCATGTTCACGGCCAGCAGCACGCCAAACCAGATCAGGTCAATGCCCAGCTTTTCGGCCACGGGTGCCAGCAGCGGCACCACAATAAACGACAGTTCAAAAAAGTCCAGGAAAAACGCCAGGAAGAAAATCAGGATGTTGACCACAATCAAAAAGCCGACCTGACCGCCAGGCAGTCCGGTCAACAAATGCTCGACCCACTTGCCACCATCGACTCCCTGGAAAACAAGGCTGAAAATGGTTGAGCCGATCAAAATGAACAGCACAAAGCACGACAGCTTGGTGGTGGTGTTGAGTGCCTGCTTGAGCAAGGCAAAACTCAGGCGGCCGCGAACCATCGCCATGATGAGGGCGCCTAGCGCGCCCATGGCACCGCCTTCGGTGGGGGTTGCAACGCCCAGAAAGATCGTGCCGAGTACCAGAAAAATCAGCAGAAGCGGCGGGATCAATACAAACGTCACGCGTTCGGCCATGCGTGAGAGCAAGCCCAGGCGGCTGGCCTTGTTGACCAGGGCAATCACCAGGGCCAGAACCACACCGGCGCACATCGACACCACAATGGTTTCATCGGTGGCAGGGTTGGTGACAGGCTTTCCCTGCAGCCAGCTGAGAACGGCACCGTAGTGCTCAGCAAAATACACAGCCACGCTGGTAGAAATAATGGTCAGTATCAGCAGTGACAGCAGGCCGCTCTTGCCGCTGTCCTCGCGGATGGTACGTGCCTCGGATGGCAGCGCCGGTACCCATTCAGGCTTGATGACCGCCAGCAGGAAAACGTAGCCCAGATACATGCCGGTGAGCATGAAGCCCGGCAAAAACGCGCCTTTGTACATCTCGCCCACACTGCGACCCATCTGGTCAGCGAGGATGATCAGCACCAGCGACGGCGGAATAATCTGCGCCAGCGTGCCCGATGCTGCAATCACGCCCGAGGCAATGCGCCTGTCATAGCCGTAACGCAGCATGATGGGCAACGAGATCAGGCCCATTGAAATCACCGATGCCGCAACCACCCCGGTGGTGGCCGCCAGCAACGCGCCTACCAGAATCACCGCAACAGCCAGACCGCCGCGTATCGGCCCGAAGAGCTGGCCGATGGTGTCCAGCAAATCTTCGGCCATGCCGCTGCGTTCAAGAATCAGGCCCATCAGCGTGAAAAACGGAATCGCCAGCAGCGTGTCGTTTTGCATGATGCCGAAAATACGCAGGGGAATCGCCTGCATCAGCGCCTCCGGCAACACGCCCAGCTCAATGCCCACCAGGCCAAAAAACAGGCCGCAAGCGCCCAGACTGAAAGCCACCGGAAAACCCAGCAGCAAAAATACGAACAGCCCCGCAAACATGATGGGGGCAAGATTTTGAATGAAAAACTGCACGATGTCTCTCCCGGTCAGGCAGCGTTGCCAGAGGTTTTTGTTTTGGCTTCAGCCAGCCGGACAATGGCTTCGGCCAGTTCCTCTTCGGCTGTTTTTTCAGTCTTTTTGAGCATGGGGTCTTCGATCAGGCCCTGAAGGAAAGCTATCCGCTTGATCAGCTCAGACCAGCACTGCAGCAGCAGCAGCGTAAAGCCCAGCGGGATCATGGCGTACACCGGCCAGCGGATCAAGCCGCCCGCGTTGTTTGACATTTCACCGGACTGGTAACCGCGCAGAAAATACGGGGTGCTGAAATAAAGAACGGCCATACAAAACGGTGTGAGAAAAACCACAAAACCGAAAACATCCATCCAGACCTGGCCCCGTCTGGACAGGCGGCTGGAGACCACATCAATGCGTACATGCTCGTTTTGCAGCAGCGTATAGCCCGCAGCAATCAAAAACGATGCAGCAAAAAGATACCACTGCACCTCCAGATAGGCGTTGGAGCTGACGTTGAACACCTTGCGGACGATGGCGTTGATGCCACTGACCAGGGTGGAGGCCAGAATCAGCCAGATCACATGTTTGCCGATCAGCGTGTTGAGCCAGTCCACGGCATTGGAAAACTTCAGTAAGGCGCGCATTGTTTTGTCTCCGGGGTAAAGAAGGTGTGCAGGCGCATGCATTGAAAAGCCTCAGTCGGCGGCTATTTTTGCATGTGTTGCGCAGGTAGCGGGTGCGCTTTTGGCAGCACGGTCAAGTTTATAAAGAACTATAAAACGCAAGCTGACAGCTTTGTGACGCTGGGCGCTTGCAAACCTAGGTGTAAGTACTAGGAAGCTGCCTGTACAGTACTTTGGTGCACCGTTTCTGTGCGCAATCAAGCAGACAGGACCAGGTCTGCAACAAGGCGTTTTTCAAGTGCTGGTGCAAACAGCGGCGCACGTTGCGCACACTGGTTTTGCAGATGCTCCAAAAACGCAGGTTCAGCCGCACAGCGCTGGACCAGTCCCGCAAGCTGGGTGTCGTGTCCCAGCTCAAAGTAGCCCGCATAATCAGCCCCCAGCATGCCCACGTTGCCATCAATGTACGAGGCCAGCACCGGTGTTGCCGACTGCACAGCCTCCAGAATCACATGCGCGCCGCCTTCCATTTTCGAGCAGTTCACCAGCACATGGGCGCGTTTGATGTGCTGGCGCGTGACAGCACGCGGCAGGCCGCCCAGCCAGCGGTAGTGCAGCGCTTGTTGTGCGGTTTCCAGCGCTGCGTTTGCCAGGTCAGCATCCAGTTCTGCGCCAATCTGGTCGAAGTAAATGGGGCAGGTTGAAGATGGCCGGGTACGGGCCGCTGCGCGCATAAAGGTCAACGGGTCTTTCTCGTCGCGCAGGTGCCCCACCATCAGCGCCCTGAAGGTGCGCTGCGACTTGCGCGCAGGCTTTAGTGCCGCTGCAGACTGGTAAATCACGCTGGTTTTGCCGCGCCAGGCCTGTGGCAACGCTGCCAGCCCGGCGTCTTGCAAAACCACCAGATGGGTGGCGAGCGCCAGCGACTGCTGCGCGTTGGCATCGTTCTGGATATCGCGGTACAGGTCAGTGCCGGTCAGCACCACAATCAACGGCTTGTGTGGCCAGGCTGCAGCCCAGGCTTGAATGGAAGGCGCTGACCGGCGGGCATGCAGCGCCACCATACAGTGCGGTGCCAGGTCTGCCGCGAATGATTTGTGCGACTCAGGCCAGCTTTGCAGCAGCGCAATGTCACAATGGCCAGACAAAAACCGTGCCCAGCGATGCGCGGTGTGCCAGTTGCCATTATTGGCGTCCGGCATCGCCGGGCTGACCAGCACCAGACTTTTTTTCACCCTCACCGGCAGTTCTACCGTGGCCTCCAGTACCCCTTCATTTTCAAGCGCAACTTCTGTGTCAGGGATGATCGATTCGCCCCGTATGCGGGGTGCCGGTCGGGAGCTGTTGTCACTGGCACTCATGGATGCGCGCAATCATACGCTGCACCTTTTTAGCCAGTATCAGAGGGCACTTGAATCGGTCAACTTTGTGGTGCCCCTGCTGCCCACTATTAACCCTCCGCTCTGGGAACTGGGCCATGTGGGCTGGTTTCAGGAGTGGTGGATTGGCCGCAACATGCAGCGCGCCCTGGGCGAGCGCTGCGAGCCAGCGCACGCGCGCCTGGCCTCCATTGAGCACAACGCCGACAACTGGTGGGATTCGGCCCACGTGCCGCACACTGCCCGCTGGGCACTGGCCCTGCCCAACGCTGATCAAACCCGTGCCTATCTGCTCGACACGCTGGAAAGCACGCTGGAACTGCTGGCCAAATGCAGTGACGAAGACGATGCGCTGTACTTCTACCGCCTGTGCCTGTTTCATGAAGACATGCATGCTGAAGCACTGGTCATCACCGCGCAAACGCTGGGCTTGCCGCTTGAGCGGCCCTTGATGCAAGCCTACACGCCTGTACCTGTGGCCCTGCGCGAGGCTTTATTGATACCTGCTATCACCTGGCAGCTGGGCAGCGCGTCTGGCGCGGGGTCTGGCTTTGCTTTTGACAACGAAAAGTCTGTACACATTGTCGATGTGCCCGAATTCGACATCGACGCGCAGCCCGTGACCTGGGCGCAGTTTGTCGAGTTTGTGGACG
>JBBRMH010000113.1:0-13372 GCA_038230935.1 Burkholderiales bacterium
ATCAAAGCCCAGTGCAATGGCATGCTGCTGGACATGTTTGGCATGTTTGTGGCACCACTGGAGGGTGAGCTGGGGCTGAAGTCCAACCACCGTGTGGGCCGGTTTTCAGATGCCTCCAAAAGCAAAGCCTACGATGACCGCATTGAAGCCATCAATTTTTCACTGGCGCACGATGACGGTCAAAGCCACCGCGACCTGGCGGGCTCTGACGTGATTCTGGTGGGTGTCAGCCGCAGCGGCAAAACACCGACATCCCTTTACCTGGCCATGCAATACGGCTTGAAAGCGTCGAACTACCCCCTGATTCCTGAAGATTTTGACCGACGTCAATTGCCGCCTGCTCTGGCACCACACCGTAAAAAGATTTTTGGGTTGACGATTGCGGCCGAGCGTCTGGCCCAGATACGCAACGAGCGCAGGCCAAACTCCGTTTATGCCAGCCTGGCCAATTGCCGCAGCGAGATTCATGAAGCCGAGGCCATGATGCGGCGCGAGGGCATCCGCTGGCTATCCACCACGACCAAGTCGATTGAAGAAATCGCCACCACCATCCTGCAAGAGATACGGCCAGAGCGGCTGACATATTGAGCTGAGTTTATTTGTCTTCGCTACGTTTTATATAGCGCTTGGTCCACGTATTTCCTGCCTGAGAGTCTGTTTTGGTTGTGATTTAGTAACTACTCAGCAATGCGCTCAAACAGAACTTCCAACGCAAAGCCGCAAAGATGCGAAGCTCGCAAAGCCAGTCCATTGGGTCTTTTTACTTCGCGTTCTTTGCGCTTTCGCGTCTTTGCGTTGGAAACTCCTGCCCTGGCACCTGAATAGTCACGTGATTTACTCCAACTAACAATCCGACCTGAAAAATGGTTAACGCGTCCGCCTTTGTGTTTCAAGGTCGGTAGTCACGATTTATCCACCCAGAACCGCCACGCCCTTGACCTGTGCATAAACCTGGCTGCCGGGTTTCAACCCCAGCGCATCAGCCGACTTGCGCGTGATACGGGCCAACAGCTGGCTCTCCTGGCCGATACCGGCATTCAGGCACACCCCCACCATCACCTGGCCCGGGCTGTCGCTGGCAATCGCCGTCACTGTCGCGGCAAAAATGTTCAAAATGCTGGTGCCTTCCTGCCGCTGCAGTGTCAAGCTGACGTCCCGTGCCTGAATGCGCACACGAACGCGCTGCCCCACGCTCAAGCTGGCGTTGAGCAAACTGATTTGTCCCCCGGCAAACGCAGCGTGGCTCAGGTGGTATGCGGGCTCGACATGCGTGACCACGGCATCGATAACGGCAGCGGCAGCATCGCCATGGGCCAGCGGCAAGTCAAGGCGCGTCATCAGCTCGCGGGTCGAGCCGCTGGCCAGCACCTGGCCTGCATCCAGCAAGACCAGATGATCGGCCAGCCGGGCGACTTCATCGGGCGCGTGGCTGACGTAAAGCACCGGAATGTCCAGTTCCTCGTGCAGGCGCTCCAGATAGGGCAAGACTTCAGCCTTGCGCTGCACATCGAGCGACGCCAGCGGCTCGTCCATCAGCAGCACACGTGGGCTGGTGGCCAGAGCACGCGCAATCGCTACCCGCTGGCGCTCACCGCCTGACAGGGTGCCGGGCTGGCGCGCCAGCAGCTGGCCGATACCCAGCAGTTCAATCGCGTGGCTGAGTGACACACGCCGCTTGGCGGCAGGTACGCGGCGCAGGCCGTAGTCCAGATTGCGCTGCACATTCAGGTGCGCAAACAGGCTGGCTTCCTGAAAAACATACCCCAGCGCGCGCTGGTGGACCGGCACAAACAGGCCCGAGGCATGGTCTTGCCACACCTGATCGTTGACCTTGAGGTAACCCGACCGGGTGCGCTCCAGACCCGCCATGCAGCGCAGCAAGGTGGTTTTGCCTGAGCCCGAACTGCCAAAAATAGCGGTGACACCGCGCCCCGGCAGGTCCAGTGAAACATCCAGTGCAAAACCGTCAAACTGGCACTTGAAAGTCGCCTGGATGCGGTTCATGTGGCCGGCCCGGCGTGAGTGCCAGTGCTGCTGCGGCGACTTCTTCGCCCACCCGGCTGCAGCATGTAAAGCGCCAGCAGCACGAAAAAAGAAAACCCCAGCAGCCCGCCCGCCAGCCAGTGCGCCTGCCCGTATTCCAGCGCCTCGACATGGTCGTAAATTTGTACCGACAGCACCCGTGTCTTGCCGGGTATGTTGCCGCCCAGCATGAGCACAATGCCGAATTCGCCCACCGTATGGGCAAACCCCATGACGGTGGCGGTCAGGTAAGCTGGTTTGCAAAGCGGCAGCACCACGCTGAAAAACGTATCCAGCGGCGAGGCCCTCAGCGTTGCAGCAACTTCCAGCGGCCTGTCACCGAGGGCCGAGAAAGCATCCTCAAGGGGCTTGACCACAAACGGCAAGGAATAAAACACCGAACCGATAACCAGCCCGGTAAAACTGAACGTCAGCGTACCCCAGCCCAAGGCTTGCGTCAGCTTGCCCAGCGGGCCGTTCGGACCCATCAGTACCAGCAGGTAAAAGCCCAGCACCACAGGCGGCAATACCAGCGGCAGCGCCACCAGTGCGCCTATCGGTCCTCTGAGCCAGGAGCAGGTTCGCGCCAGCCACCACGCGAGCGGCGTGCCAAGCAACAGCAAAATCACGGTGGTGATGGTGGCCAGTCGCAGTGTCAGGGCGATGGCCTGTAAGCCAGCTGGATCCATATTCTTAAAACTCTAAGGGTGTCGCGGCAATTCAGGGGGTGTAGCCGAAAGAGCGGATCACAGCCTTGGCTCGGTCGGTTTTCAGGTAATCCAGCAACATAACCGCTGCTTTATTGCCAGCACCCTTGCCAAGCAGCACAGCGTCTTGCCGGATGGGGCTGTGCAGTGTCTCGGGAACCACCCAGGCCGAGCCGCTTTTGATCTGGCCGTTTTCATAGACCTGTGACAAAGCGATAAACCCCAGCTCGGCGTTGCCCGTAGCCACAAAGCTGTAAGTCTGGCCGATGCTTTCGCCAGTGACGATGCGGGGTTCGAGTCGGCTGAGCAGCCCCAGACCTTTGATGGTTTCAATGGCTGCCGCGCCATAAGGCGCCAATTTAGGGGCGGCAATGGCCAGTTTTTTGAAGTCCCCTGTTTTCAACACCTCGCCCTGGGCATCGACCACGCCTGGCTGGGCTGACCACAGTACCAGTTTGCCGGTGGCATAGGTAAAGCCGGAACCCTTGACGGCCGTGCCTTCCTTTTCAAGCCGTGCAGGTGTCTCGTCATCTGCAGACAGGAACACCTCAAACGGTGCGCCATTGCTGATCTGTGCATAAAACTTGCCTGTGGCACCAAAAGACAGCGCAGCCTTGTGACCAGTCTCTTTTTCAAACGCTGTGGCAATCAATTTCATGGGTGCCGTGAAGTTTGCGGCGACTGCAACCTGTACATCGTCAGCAAAAACCGCGCTGCAGGCAATGCAAGCCATGACACCTGAAAACCAGCGAAAAAAGGGCCTGTGCATGATGGTATTTTTTGAAAAGTGGAGTTTTGTTAGTTTATTTCACAATTTCTGACCGTTGGCCAAGGAAATCCGCTCAACAGAGAACCTGCATCGGCCGGAAATGGTCACCTGGATGGATCGACAACCCAGCAGTTTTTCAACTGCCCGTCATGCATTCCCTGCACACATGTACAAACACGTTGTTTAAACTCACCCTTTGTTTTCACAACTACTGGCGCTTTAAATGATGACCCCCACCACCGCTACCTACCAAGACACACAACTCCTCATCAACAACGAATGGTGCGCTGCTGCCAGTGGCAAGACGCTGGATGTGGTCAACCCCGCCACGGGCAAAGTCATCGGCAGGGTCGCGCATGCGGGCATTGCTGACCTTGACCGTGCGCTGCACGCGGCCCAGGCTGGCTTTCAGGCATGGAAAAAAATACCTGCCAATGAGCGTGCGGCCACCATGCGCAAAGCCGCTGGCTTGTTGCGCGAGCGGGCTCCTGAGATTGCGCAGTTGCTGACGCAGGAGCAAGGCAAGCCGTTTGCCGAGGCACGCGGTGAGGTGCTGGCCGGTGCCGACATCATCGAATGGTTTGCAGACGAGGGCCGACGCGTGTACGGCCGCATCGTGCCGTCGCGCAATCTGGCGGCGCAGCAACTGGTGCTCAAGGAGCCCATCGGCCCGGTGGCGGCTTTTACGCCATGGAACTTTCCCATCAACCAGATCGTGCGCAAGCTGGGGGCAGCGCTGGCCAGTGGTTGCTCATTTTTAGTCAAGGCACCTGAAGAAACACCGGCATCACCGGCTGCGTTGCTTCAAACTTTTGTGGATGCGGGCGTGCCTGCCGGTACGGTGGGCCTGGTGTTTGGCGACCCGCACGAAATCTCCAGTTATCTGATTCCACACCCGATCATCCGCAAGGTGACTTTCACCGGCTCCACGCCGGTTGGCAAACAACTGGCGGCCATGGCGGGCCTTCATATGAAGCGGGCCACCATGGAACTCGGGGGTCATGCGCCCGTGATTGTTTGTGATGACGCGGACGTGGCGCTGGCCGTGAAGGCAGCTGGTGGTGCGAAGTTTCGCAACGCGGGCCAGGTTTGCATCTCTCCCACGAGATTTTTGGTACACAACAGCATCAAGGATGAATTTGCGGCGCTGATGGTCAAACATGCCGAAAGCCTCAAACTGGGCAATGGTCTGGCTGAAGGCACGACCCTGGGGCCATTGGCCAATGCGCGCCGCCTGAGCGCCATGGCGAAGGTGCTGGACGATGCCCGCAAAACAGGTGCAACCGTGGCCACTGGCGGCGAACGTGTGGGCCTTGAGGGCAACTTCTTTGCACCCACCGTATTGACGGGCGTGTCACTGGATGCAGATGTGTTTAACAACGAGCCTTTTGGTCCGATTGCGGCGATTCGGGGTTTCGACAAACTCGAAGATGCAATTGCCGAGGCGAACCGCCTGCCTTTTGGTCTGGCGGGCTATGCGTTTACCCAGTCCATCAAAAACACGCATGCCCTCATGCAACAGGTGGAAGTGGGCATGCTGTGGATCAACCAGCCAGCGACTCCTTCTCCTGAAATGCCCTTTGGTGGCATCAAGGACTCAGGCTATGGTTCTGAAGGTGGGCCGGAGGCTATGGAAGGCTATCTGGTGACCAAATCGGTGTCTGTGATGGCGGGTTGACAAGCCCCTGAATAAACGCGCGGTCTTCATGTCACGCATCTGTATTTTAGAAGAGTTATTCTTGTAAATGCTGCTTTTTATAGTGTTTTTGAAAGACTATCCTGTTGATGTTTTTCAATTCACTCAGGAGATTTGCATGAAGAAGATACTTTTAATGCTCGCAGTCGTTTTCACACTGGGCCTCTCAACAGTCGCCATGAACGCAGAGGCGGCCAAACGCATCGGTTCTGGCAAGTCCATGGGCACGCAGCGCCAAGCCACTGCTGACAAGGCTCCTGGAGCCCCTGCGCAAACAGCCGCAGCTGGCGCGGGCGCAGCGGGTGCAGCCGCTGCCGCTGCACCCAAGCGGTCCTGGATGGGGCCCCTTGCTGGCCTGGCAGCAGGTCTGGGTCTGGCTGCACTGGCGTCCAGCCTGGGTCTGGGTGGTGAACTGGCTTCGATGATGATGTTCGGCATTCTGGCTGCAGCGGTGATGGTCGCCATCGGCTTTTTCATGCGCAAGCGTGCAGCGGCTCAGCAGCAGGCATCGTCTGGTGCAGGTGCAGGGGGCATGCAATATGCCCATGCTCGGGCTGGACAGGAAACAGGTGCTGATAACCGCATCGATCCGGCAACCCCAGCCTACAAGACAGCTTCGCCTGCAGGCAGCAGCAACGCAGGCGGCGCAAACGCTGGCTTGGGCATTGGTTCAGGTATCGGTTCAGGCATCAGTTCTGGCGTTGCAAGCGCACCCCGGATTCCTGCTGACTTTGACACGGCCAGCTTTGAGCGCAATGCCAAGGTCAACTTCATTCGCCTGCAGGCTGCCAACGATACGGGCAATCTGGACGATATTCGCCAGTTCACCACGCCAGAGATGTTTGCAGAGTTGAAAATGGAGCTCGCTGATCGCAACGGTGTCAGCCAGAAAACCGATGTCGTCAGCATTCATGCACAAGTCATGGAAGTCGAGGAAGACGCTGACCGTTATGTTGTCAGCGTTCGATTCACGGGCGTGATCAAGACCGATATCGGCGAGCCTGACGAGTCGTTTGACGAGGTCTGGCATTTGACCAAGTTGCGTCAGGGCAGCACGGGCTGGGTGTTGTCAGGCATTCAGCAAACGTCTTGAATGACTGTTTTGACAGCATGTTGACCCTGTGAAATGTATCGGCCGCTCCACGGGCGGAGCGGCCGGTTCAAGGTACTCGCAGCACGCAGCGCTTGTAGACAAACAAGAACCAGCACTGTCAAACGCTCCCAACCTCAACCAGAAGATTTTCTGTGAAAGTCTCCCGTCTGTATCAGCCCGGTAATCCCTTGTTCTGGATCATGGTGGTGCTCAATGTGCTGTCTGCCATTTTGGGCTGGCTCGTACACACTTATCCACTTGGCGTTACGGCTGGTTTGCTGGTTACAGGCTTTGCACTTGGCAATGCAGTTTTGGGAACCTGGCTGACCTGGCGTCTGGTGAATTCCTGAGCCTGACCCAATGCTGTTCATACAAGACCGTTAAGACCGTTCTCCCTGAGCTTGTCGAAGGGTTGCCCGTATAGGCAAAGGCTTCGACAGGCTCAGCCCGAACGGTCTTTCCGCTCAAGAGAGCAGTATTGAAACCTGACCTGTTCTGTGCTTTGTTGATCCCAAATCGCTTGGTGAACGTCCTAAAACGGCAGTTCAATGACCACGTCAGACAGCGGATAGGCTACGCAAGGCAAGATAAACCCATCACGCTTTTCCTCGAGGCTCAGGCCTGGCCATTCGATGCGGTAGCCAATCTGACCACTGCGCAGCTGGCAAATACAGGTGCGACAGGTGCTGTTTCTGCAAGAGCTCGCCATTTCCATGCCAGGTTGCCCTGCAAGCTCGGCAACCTGGAGCAGGCTTATGCCGGCGGGCGCTTCAAACATCCATCCGCCGGGTTCTGCATGGACGATGAAGACAGCGTCTTTCACACCACTGACATCTGTTGACGGGTCTGTTGACAGATTCAGGCGTCCGAAGTGGCTCTGAGGGATATCAGCTTGCATGAACCGTATGCTACACGCCCAACGTACTTTAAAAGACCCAAAGCAGTCTGACTTTGATTTGCGCGACAATCTCGCTCCTCCTGAAATTTTCTTCACTTCGATGCAAGTGACCTCATAAGAAGCGACTTTCCATGCCCAGCTATTCCGTCCGACCTGCCATTGCCCGCGATGCCAAAGCCATTGCCGAAATCCATGTTGCCACCTGGCAAGCTGCTTATGAAGGCGTCATGCCCGATGATTACCTGAAAAGCATGACGGTTGAAAAACGCCTGGCTTACTGGCGTGAGGCCATTGAATTCAGTGACCCGCAGATTCTGGTTGCGACCGAAAGCGACAAGGTCATCGGCTTTGTTGGCTTTGACCGCTCGCGTGACCCGGGTACCAAGTCAACCGTCGGTGAAATCTGGGCCCTGTATGTCACTCCCGCTCACTGGCGGCAAGGCGCTGGTCTGGCTTTGTGGGACGGCGCGCGGGACGGGCTGAAAGAAGAAGGCTGCACACAAGTCACTTTGTGGGTGCTATTGGAAAACGAGCGGGCTCTGCGGTTTTATGAGCAGGCCGCAGGTTTCAAACGCGAGATGCCGTCGCTCAAGACCGTGGCTTTTGGGAGCGTCAAGCTCGAAGAGATTCGTTTGAAGCGGTCTGTGGATTGACGCTTCAGACAACCGGCCCGGCTGTTCAGGACGGAACGTTCACAACCCGCTCGTCGTCCGGGATCAGCGCTGTGCCTTCGTCCGGCTCAATGGGCAAGCTCAGTCCGTCGTCGTCTGGTGCCGTTTCTTCAGAGACTTGCTGACCCGGTGAATGCCGTCGGTGGCTGGTCAACTGGCGGGCGGGCGGGTTATGAGGCATTGCATTCAAGGTCATGGCGTGGTCCTTTCAGGGAAGCGTTGATGATGATGTGTGAAACAACCTGATAGTGCCCAGGCAGGTGTCACGCTGCACCCGGCGAGCATGCCGTCTGGATGTCAGCCCAGACTGACACTGGGCAGCCCAACATCGGCCTTGCCGCCAGACTCTCTTTTGTCCTACAAGCAGCCAATACAAGTCCGCACAAGCTGCCACCGGTTTTTTGCCTACAGTTTGTTCAAGCGTGGAATCAATGTGTTTTTATTGGCGCCACTTTCTTGTCAACTGATTGAACTGTTTTAACTGTTTAAAGGAACCACCATGCAAACCAACACCACCTTTCCTTCGGGTAACACTGAGCATGCTGGCAGTGGCACCGCTGCCAACACAGTGACCAAAGCTCTGGACTCTGCAGGAGCCGCTCTGCACTCCGGTATCGACAAAGTTGCAGACCCTGCACGCGAAGCAGTGGATCGCCTCTCGGCGGCAGCCCATGGGACCATAGACAAAATGGCCGAATCTGCATCGCATACGGCTGATCGATTTTCAGACCAGACCCGCCGTGTCACCGAAGCGCCTGGCAGGGCGCTGGCGTGCTCAAAATCCTGGGTGCAGGACAAACCGGTGGAGGCAGTCGCTGCGGCTTTGGCACTCGGCTTTATCCTGGGCAGACTCACCGGCCGATAAAGGACAACCATTGCTGTGAGTGAGCTTTAAAAATGTCGCCTTTGAGGGTAATTTACCCACTGGATAATCACCGCTAAATCATCAAACCGCTGCAAGGCGGTTTTTTAATGAACGGGCACGGTGCCGGGCAAGCGTGTCGCCGTTTTTTCTCACCTTTTCTGCGGATGGATAACCCTCATGGCCAGTAGCCTGCTTGCATTGATTGACGACATCGCCAGTATTCTGGACGACGTGGCCTTGCTGTCCAAAGTGGCTGCCAAAAAAACGGCGGGCGTCCTGGGTGACGACCTGGCCCTCAATGCACAGCAGGTCTCTGGCGTCAAGGCTGACCGTGAGCTGCCAGTGGTCTGGGCTGTGGCCAAAGGCTCGTTGATCAACAAGGCCATTTTGGTGCCTGCAGCGCTCGCCATCAGTGCCTTTGCACCCTGGGCCGTGACCCCCTTGTTAATGGTGGGTGGTGCATTTCTGTGTTTTGAAGGCTTTGAGAAAGTCGCTCATCGCTTCATGCACGGCGCACCCGGACAGGCAAGTGAGCATGAAAAACGGGTTGCCGCGATGGCAGACCCGGCGCTTGATCTGGCAGAGCTTGAAAAAGGCAAGGTCAAGGGTGCCATTCGCACCGACTTCATTTTGTCTGCTGAAATCATTGCCATTACTTTGGATACTGTGCAAACCAGTCCTTTCATCACGCAGTTGACAGTACTCAGCACCATTGCCATCGTGATGACGGTGGGCGTTTACGGTCTGGTGGCGGGTATTGTCAAACTTGACGACGGCGGGCTATTTTTGAGTCAGCGCACCGGCACGGGCGCATGGGCTGATTTGCAGCGCAATACAGGGCGCTGCATTCTACGGATCGCGCCATGGCTCATGAAAGGCTTGTCAGTCGCTGGCACCATTGCCATGTTTTTGGTCGGTGGAGGCATTCTGACGCATGGCATTACCCCGCTGCACCACTGGATTGAAATGCTGGCCGTCAAGGCTGGCGGGTTCATGACACCAGTTGTTCCGGTTTTGATGAATGCTATGGCAGGTGTCATTGCTGGCGCACTGGTTTTTCTGGCCGTTATCTTGATCAAAAAAGTTTGGCCTGCAAAATCAAGTGCCATTCATTAACGGGTGTTACGCAACCGCCTGGATCATCACTTGCCAAACCAGGCGCATGACCCACCGGTCAGCCTACCCCATGCGTACCCGCCGTGCCGCCTCTTCATCGCGCGCATCATCAATTTCCCGCATCACGCTGCGCATGTCCACTGTTCCGGCCTTGTGCTCGAAGCGGCCTGTCAGCACCGTCTCGGGGTAGAGCACGCCGCGCTGGTACAAGTCCCACATTTCCAGCCCGTACTGGGTGTGCCGTAACTCGGGTGCAAACTGGCCGAAGAAGCCGCGCAGGTTGGCCACGTCGCGCAGCAGCATGCGGCTGGCGTGATTGTTGCCTGCCGCGTCGATGGCTTGTGGCAGGTCGATGATGACCGGGTTGTCCGTACCGTCCTGCGCACCCTCACCATGGTCATGTCCCAGCAGGATATTGAACTCTGACAGGTCGCCATGCACCACGCCTGCGCACAGCATGCGTACGACTTCGGTTAACAGCGTTGCATGGTGCTTGCGGGCGTCCGCGGGTGTGAACACCACGTCATTCAAGCGCGGTGCAGCGTCACCATGCGCGTCGGTGACCAGCTCCATCAACAGCACGCCATCACAGAAGTTATACGGGCGGGGCACGCGCACGCCCGCAGCGGCCAGGCGGTACAGTGCATCGACCTCGGCGCTTTGCCAGGCGGCTTCTTGCGCCTGACGACCAAATTTCGTGCCCTTGGCCATAGCCCGTGCCTGGCGGGAGTTTTTGACCTTGCGGTTTTCGGTGTAGTCGACTGCCTGCCGAAAACTGCGCTCGGTGGCTTCTTTATAGACCTTGGCACAGCGGGTATCGTCTCCGCATCGCACCACGTACACCATGGCCTCTTTGCCGCTCATGAGCTGGCGTACCACGGAGTCGATCAGGCCTTCCTCTATGAGGGATTGAAGTCTTTTGGGTGCTTTCATGGGGCTATTTTGCATCGTGCAACGAATCGCACCTGAGTCCTTGAAAAAACCATTTGCCGGTAACGTGGCGTCTGGCAAAAAAGACCCTTTTCCTGCGGATGTCACAAGAACGCATGGCTTGTCGAAAAAAGCGTTTAGCGGGCTGGCAAAAATGCAAGGACACTCGCAGAAAAAGTATCGACATCAATAGGTTTGGAGAGGTAGCCATCGCAGCCAGCCGCCATCATGCGCTCCTCGTCGCCCTGCATGGCCGAGGCGGTGAAGGCAATAACCACGATATGCCGGGTAGCCGGGTTGGCCTTGATCAGCTGCGTGAGTTCCAGGCCGTTCATTCCAGGCATGTGCATGTCCATCAAAATCAGGTCTGGCTGGAAAGCCGGAATTTTTTCCAGTGCTTCGCTGGCCTGCCCGGCGGATTCGACTTCAAAGTCTTTCTCGCCGATTACAAAACGCATGAGGTCGAGGTTCATGAGGTTGTCGTCAACGACCAGGATTCGTGGTGTTGCCATCAGATACTCCGGTTCAAAACGGGTCTTGCTCCCCGGTGCGAACAATCAAAGCTTTCGATGAAAGATGCCATCTTGCCGCTACGCCCGTTGAATATACCCGTTGCAGATGTCAGTTGCACGGATTTTGTGCCAGATTTTCCCGGGCAGTATCGGTGCCGTGGATGCGGTTGAGAACCACATGAAACGTGCTGCCAGTACCCAGGGTGCTAGCCACGCCAACGCTGCCACCTTGCGCCTGAACCAGACGGCGTGTCAGCGCCAGTCCCAGCCCGGTGCCTTCATGTTTTTTGCTGTAACCTGCATCGAGCTGCTGGAACTCGACGAACAGTTTTGAGAGGTCTTCTGGCGCAATGCCTATACCGCTGTCCTGTACCTCCAGCCGGAAATGCTCTGGCCCCTGCGCCAAGGCACGCACGGTGACCGCACTGCCAGATGTGGAAAACTTGACGGCGTTGGAAAGCAGGTTGTAGAGCACCTGCTTGAGCCGCGACACATCCAGCTCAATGTCCGTCAATGCGCTGTCTACTTCTATCGCCACACTGATATTTTTAATCTCCATGGCCGGATGCAGTGCATCTGCCACTTCACCAACAGTCAGACTCAAGTCAAGGGGGGCGGCAGAAAACTCGAAAGTTCCTGACTCCACCTTGGACAGATCGAGCACATCATTGACAAGCTGCAGCAGGTGCCGACCACTGATGCCAATATTACCCAAAAACTTTTTGTAATTGGCTGACGCAGGGGTAACAGCGCCAGACTCCAGAAGCCGCGAAAAACCGATGATGGAATTGAGCGGTGTCCGCAGCTCATGGGACATGTTGGCCATGAACTGGCTTTTAAGCCTGCTGGCCTCAAGCATCTGATGATTCTCGACTTCCAGTCGCTGGGTTTTCAGACCCGCCTCTTCAGCCAGCCGCTGCTGCGTTGTCTCGGTCACGATGCCCAGCATGCGCGCGGGTCGTTCAGCCTCTGCCTCGAAGTTTCCGTGCAGGCTTAACCAGTGCATTCCCTGGTCGGGCCAGACCACACGGCACTCAATACGCATGGCGTTCCTCAACGCCATGGCGTCTGTGAAACTGTCGCTCACCTGCTGTCTGTCATCGGGGTGCACATGCTGCAGCAGGGTATCCAGAGTCCAGCCGGCCTGCAGCTGGTGATAACCAAAACACCGCGCAAATTGCAGCGCGCCCCGCAGTCTTTTTGTGCCCAGGTCCAGGTCCCAGTCGCCAATCTGGGCGGCATCCAGGGTGAACCTCAGGCGGGCTTCGCTGCCGCGCAAGGCTGCTTCTGCGCGCCGCTGCTGCGAGACATCACGCGCGATTTTTGATGCCCCTATAACTCGTCCTCCTGCATCACAAATCGGTGAAATCGTGACAGACACATGTAGCAGCTTGCCGTCCTTGGACAATCGCACCGTGTCAAACGGGGGAATTCGCCGGTCATGGGTCAGCTCGTCAAGAATGTGTATTTCTTCAGATTGACGGTCTGCCGGCAACAGCATCTGGATGGGCTGACCAATGGCTTCCTCAGCCGTGTAACCAAAAATCTTCTGGGCAGCGCGGTTCCAGCTGGTGATCACGCCCTCCAGCGTTTTGCCAATGATGGCGTCATTGGAGGATTCAACAATAGCCGCCAGGCGGTGCGATGCCACTTCAGCCTTGATAAGCGGGCCCATATCGCGAAATATCATGGCCATCCCGTTCAGGCTGGTGTCCTCCATTTTAGTCACCTCTGCCTTGAGTTCCAGGGCGGTGCGTTTGCCGTGCCGCGAGACAGCAATCACATGCTGTGCCAGCGTAATGGTGAGCCCTTCCTGAATGACCAGATCAACGACATTGGTGCTGGCGTAGTGGGCCGGGCGGTCCTCGCGATTGAACACATCCCAATAACTCTGGCCCAATGCCTCGTGCTGGCTCCAACCGGTGACCTGCTCTGCCACGGCGTTCATGCGAGTTACCCGCCCGCTGCGGTCTGTGGCAATAAAGCCAGCACCAATACTGGCCAGGGTCAGCGCCAGGCTTTGCTGTGCCTCCAGCAGGTTTTGCTCTGCTTTTTGGCGCTTGTCGGCCTCTGCTTCAAGCGATCCAACCACC
>JBBRMH010000114.1:0-13119 GCA_038230935.1 Burkholderiales bacterium
GGCGGCTCGCTGAGCCTGTTTGCAGACAAACAGATCATTGAAATCCGCGTGCCCAGCGGTAAACCCGGCAAGGATGGCTCGGTAGCGCTGCAGCAGATTGCCGAGCGCTCGAAGGGCGACGATTCAACACTCACCATCGTCATCTTGCCCCGGCTGGACAGCATGACCACCAAGAGCGCCTGGTTTGGTGCACTTGACAGCTTTGGCGTCAGCGTCAAGTTTGAACCGGTCGCCCGGGGCAATTTGCCGCAATGGATTGCGCAGCGGCTGCAACAGCAGGGCCAACGCGTAGCCAGCGGTGAAGAAGGCCAGCGCACGCTGCAGTTCTTTGCAGACCGGGTCGAGGGCAATCTGCTGGCAGCACACCAGGAAATTCAAAAACTCGGGCTGCTGTACCCGAATGCTGAGGGGGGTGTGCTGAGTTTTGAGCAGGTCGAAAACGCCGTGCTCAACGTCGCGCGCTATGACGTGTTCAAGCTGTCTGAAGCGGTGCTGGGCGGCCAGTCGGTGCGGGTGGCGCGCATGCTCGACGGCCTGCAGTCCGAGGGCGAATCCGAGGTGCTGGTGCATTGGGCGCTGAGTGAAGACATCCGCAATCTCAAACGCGTCAAGGACGCCATCGCAGCAGGCCGCCCCATGCCCATGGCCCTGCGTGAAAACCGTATCTGGGGGGTCAAAGAAAAACTCTTTGAGCGCGCGTTGCCCAATATCAGCGAAGCGTCCATGGCCCATTTGCTGACCGCCGCGCACAAGGTCGATGGCATCTGCAAAGGCCTGAAACAGCCCGA
This sequence comes from Burkholderiales bacterium, assembly GCA_038230935.1. Taxonomy (GTDB): domain Bacteria; phylum Pseudomonadota; class Gammaproteobacteria; order Burkholderiales; family Burkholderiaceae_C; genus Polaromonas. Next base: position 789 of record JBBRMH010000114.1, read on the forward strand.
CTGGCCCGCCAGCGGCTGGCAGTCACTGCACCGGCTGGCAGGCATGCTGTGTGAGCAATGTGCCGGGCGGCGCGCTGGCCGGGCCTGATGGATTCGGCGATGCATCCAGCACTTTTTCTGGCATTGCAGCTGAGCCCGCGCGGCAAGCTGCTGGCGTTGCCACAGGCCGACGCGCCTTGGCTGGCTGACACCACCACAGACGAGCTAACCCGGGCTTTTGCGCGCGGTAACGGGCACGGGCTGCTACAGCTGGGCGCAGCTTGTGTGGGCCAGGTGTTGCCACCGGTCTGGGGCTGGTGGCGTGACTTTGCGACCCGTTATGTGACGGCGCTGTGTGCCTTGCCTGAGGCTGCAGCGCCTTCTGCCGTGCCCACGCCTGCCGCTGACCAACTGCAGGCCCAGGTCGTGGACGCACCGCCCATGCAGGGCGCGGAGTACCTGGCACCTGATGTGCTGGCGGCGCTGTGGCAGGGCATGGATACCGCGCTGTCGATCGAGCTGGCTGAAGCGGGCCTGCCCTTGCAAGACTTTCTGAAAACCCGCAACCCGGTCTGGAACCTGGTGGGCCGGGTGCATTTCAACCTGGCGGAAAACCGCAAAGACCCCGACTACCCGTTTGCTTTTCTGGCGACCTACACCGCCCGCCTGTCTGCCGCTGGCAAGGCGCAGCACCAGCCGCTGTCACGCGCGCTGGCCGAGTTTTCCGGTGCCGGGCAACAGTCGCAATTGCTCAGCTTGTTGCTGCCCGTGCAGCGTGCCGCCACGCAGTGCACCTGGCTGGACGAGATGGTCAAAGACGGTGGCATCTACCACCCGCTGCGCTGGAGCGCCGAGCAGGCTTTTGCCTTTTTGCGGGACATGGGCGCTCTTGAAGCTGCCGGTGTGGTGGTGCGAACGCCCGGTGTCTGGAAGGCCGGCCGGCCCAGCCGCCCCAGCGTCAAAGGCAGCGTGGGCACACGCCCGCCGTCCTTGCTGGGCACCAGCGCATTGCTGGACTTCAGCATGGAGGTGTCGCTCGACGGTGAAACCCTGAGCGCCGCCGACATCAAGGCGCTGCTCAAGGCCGGTGATGGGCTGCAGCTGCTGCGCGGGCGGTGGGTAGAAGTCAATCAAAAATCGCTGGAACGGCTGCTGCAGCGATTTGAGGCGATTGAAAAAGCCGCCGCCAGCGGCATGCCGTTTGCCGAAGCCCTGCGGCTGGTGGCCGGTGCGTCGCTGGGTGAGGCTGAATCGGTGGGGGCGTCTGACGACGCCGAATGGTCAGAACTGGTTGCAGGCCCCTGGCTGGCCCAGACGCTGCAGGGCCTGCGCCAGCCTGAAGGCCTGGCCCGTGTCAGCCCCGGCACCGCGCTCAAAGCCACCCTGCGCCCCTACCAGGAAGCCGGTGTGCGCTGGCTGTACCTGCTGACCCAGCTGGGCCTGGGGGCTTGCCTGGCCGACGACATGGGGCTGGGCAAAACGATTCAGGTGCTGTCTTTGCTGCTGGTGCTCCAACAAGAGGCGATGGCTAACAAAAAAGCACACCAGCCCAGTCTGCTGGTGGTGCCTGCCTCGCTGCTGGCCAACTGGGCGGGCGAGGCAGCGCGTTTTGCGCCCAGCCTGCGCCTGCTGGTGGCGCACCCGTCGGCCCTGCCCATGGCTGAATTAAAAGCACTGGGTGCCAGCCAGCTGGCCGCCTACGACCTGGTCGTGACCAGCTACGGCAGCGTGGCACGCCTGCCAGCGTTGCAGACGGTGCAGTGGCAGCTGGTGGTGGTCGATGAGGCCCAGGCCATCAAAAATCCCGGTGCCCAGCAAACCCGGCAGGTCAAAAAACTGCAGGGCAGCTCGCGCATTGCCCTGACTGGCACGCCGGTCGAAAACCGTTTGTCTGACCTGTGGTCGATTTTTGACTTCACCCACCCTGGTTTGCTCGGCAGCAGCAAAGTGTTTACCCAGTTCACCCGGCGCCTGGCGCGGGCAGAACACTTTGGCCCGCTGCGCGCGCTGGTGCAGCCCTACATCCTGCGCCGCATGAAAACTGACAAGCGCGTGATTGCTGATTTGCCCGACAAAACCGAGCTCAAAGCCTTTTGCCACCTGAGCCCGGCGCAGGCAGCCCTGTACCAGCGCGCTGTCACAGAATTGTCCAGTGCGCTGGGAGACACCGATGGCATGCAGCGCAAAGGCCTGGTGCTGTCGTACCTGATGCGCTTCAAGCAAATCTGCAACCACCCGTCCCAGTGGCTCGGTGACGGCGGCTGGGCAGAAGCAGACAGCGGCAAATTTGCCCGCCTGCGCGAGCTGGTGGAAGTGATTGCCGCCAGACAGGAAAAAGTGCTGGTGTTTACCCAGTTCAGGGAAACCACCGAGCCACTGGCGGCTTTTTTAGGCAGCATTTTTGGCCGTGAAGGCTTGGTATTGCATGGCGGTACACCCGTGGCCCAGCGGCAGAAGATGGTCAAGCGGTTTCAGGACGATGAGCTGCTGCCGTTTTTTGTCTTGTCCATCAAAGCCGGTGGGGCTGGGCTGAACCTGACAGCCGCCTCGCACGTCATTCACTTTGACCGCTGGTGGAACCCCGCCGTTGAAAACCAGGCCACTGACCGCGCTTACCGCATCGGCCAAAAACGCAATGTGCTGGTCCACAAATTTATTTGCCAGGGCACCGTGGAAGACCGCATCGACCAGCTGATTGAAAGCAAAAAACAGCTGGTGCAGGATGTGTTTGAAGGCGGCGCCGAGCTGCAGCTGACGGAGCTCAGTGATGCCGATCTGCTCAATCTGGTCAAACTCGACATCCATGCTGCGCAGGGCAGCTGATTTTTCAGGAGAAAAACATGGGTTTTTATGGCTGGCAACCTTACGTACCTGTTGGCGAGCGCCGCAAGCAGGCAGAAAAAGCCGCAGCCAAAGCCAAAAAAGAAGGCAAGACCTACGCCCCGATTGCGGCCTACCGGGGCGCTGTGGCCAAAGCCGTCTGGGGCAAGGCCTGGTGCGATAACCTGGCGGCTTACAGCGACTACGCCAACCGCCTGCCGCGAGGTGCCAGCTATGTGCGCAATGGCTCGGTGATTGACCTGCAGTCAAGCGCAGGCAAAGTCACTGCGCTGGTGATGGGCTCGTCTTTGTACCAGGTCAGCGTCACGGTCAAGCCGGTGGAGCCCAAGCGCTGGGCATCGGTGTGCAAGGATTGCGCGGGCTCCGTCGCCTCACTGGTGGAGATTTTGCAGGGCAAGCTCTCCACCTCCGTGATGCAGCGCATCTGCCAGCCCGGCGAAGGCCTGATGCCCAGCCCCAAAGACATCCGGTTTGACTGCAGCTGCCCGGACGGGGCAAGTGTGTGCAAACACGTCGCCGCCGTGCTCTACGGTGTCGGCGCGCGGCTTGATACCCAGCCCGAGCTGCTGTTTACCCTGCGTCATGTCGATGCCGAAGACCTGGTTCAGGCCGCAGGCGCAGGCCTGGCCAACACGCAAAAAGCGCCCCAAACCGCCAGGGTTCTGGACGACGCGCTGCTCGACGATGTGTTTGGGCTGGAGATGGCACAGATGCCGCAGATGCCGGATACCGCTGAGCATGCGTTGCCGCGTGTGAAAAAAGCGGTCTCAAAAAAAGTAGCGGTGAAGAAAGCCGTTGCAACAGCGCCTGCCATGAAGAAAGCCGGACCTCAAAAAACCGCTGCGACAAAGACCATAGCAAAGACAGCAGCAAAGAAGGTGACCGCCAAAAAAAGTACACCCGGTGTGCCCGGCAAGGCAAAGGCAAAGGCAAAGGCAAAGGCAAAGCCAAAGTCAGCGTCTGCCAGATTCGCAGATACAGTCAAGATACTGAAAACACAATCCAGGTAGCATGCTCCGTTTTTGATAGCTGCCTGCCCAAGCAATACATGCGCCAAATGGCATTACCGTATAGCGACCTGAAACCAGACCAAAAATGAAACGCAAGGACCCACCACCATGATTCACTGGGACGCCCACGCCTGCCTGCGCCTGCATCCGCAGGCTGACTTTGAACCCATCAACCGGCTGCGTGCTGCGGGTGTGCACTATGTGTCGGTCAATGTCGGCATGGACATGAACCCGCTGGCGCAGGTCATGTCGGTCATCGCAGGTTATACGGCCACCATCGCCGCGCACCCCGAACGCTACCTGCTGCTCAACAGCCTGCAGGACATTGAAACCGCCGCAGCCAGTGGTCGCATTGCCATCGGCTTTGACCTCGAAGGGGCGATGCCGCTGCTGGAGCAACCCGACATGGTGGCGCTGTATGCCCGGCTGGGTGTGCGGCAGATGCACCTGGCTTACAACCGCAACAACAGTGTGGCAGGTGGCTGCCATGACGACGAACAGGGCTTGACACCGCTGGGGCACCAGGTGGTGGCCGCCATCAATGCCGCCGGGATTTTGATGGATTGTTCCCACACGGGGCGGCGCTCCAGCCTGGACATCATGGCTGCGTCCAGCAAACCGGTGATCTTCAGTCACTCCAACCCCAATGCGCTGGTCGCCCACGGGCGCAATGTGACCGATGAGCAAATCAAGGCCTGTGCCGCCACGGGCGGTGTGACCTGCGTGTCAGGCGTGTCGATGTTTTTGGGCAGCAGTACACCCACGGCGGTCGATGTGGCCCGCCATGCCGCCTATGTGGCCGCACTGGTGGGCGTGGCGCACACAGGAATCGGTCTGGACATCTGCTTTCAGCAGCCGGGGCTGGACGACACGCCGCCGGGTCAGTTTGACCCCGGCTACTGGTGGCCTGCCCAATTTATAGGCTACGAACGCGGGCTGAACAAAATCACCTTCACCCCGGTTGAGACCTGGCATCTGCTGGCGCGCGCACTGCAGGACACGGGCATGACGTCCGCCGAGGCCACGCTGGTCATGGGCGGCAACATGCTGCGCGTGGCCGGGCAGACCTGGCCCGCGTCGTTTTCGTCCTGAGCACCCGATTGCACGACTTGTTACGGTCCAGGCGTGCGCAGTGTGTACCTGTCCAAAAAGCTTGGGTTAGGATTCAAACGAACATCATGTCATCCATCACCCTGCGCTTTCTTGCCGGACCCGGAACGGCCAACTCTGGCGGCAAGGTGCCCGGTGGCACCGTCATGACATGGATTGACGAGGCTGGTGTGGCTTGCGCCACGCGCTGGTCCAGACGTGAGTGCGTCATGGTGGCGATAGGCAGCATCCATTTTGGGCAGCCCATCATGACGGGTGACCTGGTGGAAGTCGAAGCGCGCCTGGCCTATACCGGCCAGGCCAGCATGAACATGGCCATTGAAGTGCGCGCTGGTGACATGAAAGCGGTGCACATGGAAAAAATCACCGAATGCGTGGCGGTGTTCGTGGCTATCGCGCCTGACGGGCAGACCGTTCCTGTCAACGCATGGTGGGCTGAAACGCCCAGCGACATGGCCCTGGCACAGTACGTTAAAAACCACCTTGATCTTGCCCGTGCTTCGCAGCCTGCTGCCTGAACAAACCTTGCCTCGCACCAGACCGAAACGGACGTCATGAAATGAAAAGCAATGCCTTGTCGGGCCGTGACCTCATGGCGGCGCTGGTGGTGGTGGTGGTGTGGGGCGTCAACTTTGTGGTGATGAAGTTTGCCCTGCGCGACTTCAGCCCGTTCCAGCTGGGCGCGGCGCGTTACGTGCTGGCCGTACTGCCGCTGATCCTGCTGGTCAAACCACCCCGCATTGCCCGCAAGTGGGTGCTGTTGTATGGCCTTTTTCAAGGTGTGGGGCAATTCGGCATTCTGTTTTTTGCCCTCAAGGTCGGCATGACAGCGGCACTGGCCTCGGTGCTGCTGCAGACCCAGGTTTTTTTCACCGCCCTGTTCGGTTTTGTGCTGCTGCACGAGCGGGCCAGCAGGCCCCTGCAAGCGGGCATGGTGCTGGCAGCGCTGGGGCTGGCCTGCTTTGCCCTCAACTACGTATGGCCGGGTGAAACGGCAACCGCCGATGCACTCAGGGCGACCACGCTTGCAGGCTTTGCGCTCACGCTGTGCGCTGCGGCGATGTGGGCGATGTCCAATATCGTGGCGCGGCGCGTACAGCAGCTGCATGCTGACTACTCGCCTGTGGCTTTTGTGGTGTGGAGCAGCTCGGTGGCCATCGTGCCTTTCATGGCCCTGTCACTGACTTTTGATGCGCCCGAGCTTCGCTGGCAATGGCTGCAGGCGCGCTGGTCCAGCTGGCTGGCGGTGGCTTATCTGGGCTGGGTGGCCACTGTACTGGGCTACAGCCTGTGGACCGGCCTGCTCAAACGCCACCCGGCCAACAAGGTCGCACCGTTTAGCCTGGGCGTGCCGATTGTGGGGCTGAGCACAGGCATGCTGGTGCTGGGCGAAGTCATCACGCCCTGGCAATGGGCGGGCATTGCACTGGTGGTGGCTGCACTGGCCTGCGTGATGCTGGGTGGCTTGGTCAGGCGGCGCTGAGGCTTGCCCATCTTGCCCGAAAGCCCCTATTGCGCGAACAGGGCGTTGCACAACCCACCACACACCAAGACCTTCCCGGACATCTGTCCGGGCACCTATAGCGCGGCTGAGCCCAGCGTGAAGTAAAACGTGGCACCTTGTTCAAGTGCCGACTCGCCCCATACGCGGCCACCGTGGCGCAAGACAATGCGCTGAACGGTGGTCAAGCCGATGCCCCGTCCGGCAAATTCAGACGGTGAATGCAGGCGTTCAAAGGTGACAAACAGCTTGCTGGCATAGGCCATGTCAAAACCGGCACCGTTGTCGCGCACAAAGTAGACCGTCTCACCGTCCCTGGTTTCATGGCCAAAGGTGATCTCGGTCAGCGGGCGGGCAGAGCAGAACTTCCAGGCATTGCCCAGCAGATTGTCCAGCGCCTGGCGCAGCAGTTGCGGGTCACCGGCGGCCCGCAAGCTTGGCTCGATGTGAATCAGCGCGGACCGCTCAGGTTCCTGCTTTTGATAGCGGCTCAAGATGGTTTGCGCCAGCGCGCTCAGGTCAACCGGCTCCCAGCGCAAGGTCTTGCGCGAGACCTGTGCCAGTGCCAGCATGACATCGATCAGCTCGCCCATCTGCACCATGCCGGACTGTATGCGGCTCAGGTAGTGTTGCTGACGCACGGCAACGGGATTGCTGTCATCTTTGGGCAGGGTCTTGGCCAGCAACTGGCAAAAGCCATCGACGCCACTCAGTGGCGTGCGCAGGTCATGCGAGAGTGAAAATGAAAACCCTTCGAGCTGCTTGTTGGCAAACGCCAGCTGGGCGGTTCGTTGCTGTACGCGCTCTTCAAGGTGGGCGTTGAGCTGCAGGATTTCATCGCGCGCGCACTTGCGCTCGGTAATGTTGGTATTGATGACCAGCACGCCGTTGATCTGGTTGTTGTCGTCATGCATGACCATCCAGCGGGCCTGTACGTACACCGTGCTGCCATCGCGCGTGCGCTTTTCCAGCTCGCCCGTCCACTCGCCGCCGCTGGCCAGCAGCTTGTCCATGCGGTCAGTCAGCATCTGCGGGTTGTCGGGTATCAGCTCGACCATGGCTTTGCCCAAAACCTCTTGTGACGTCCAGCCGTAGAGGTTCTCGGCTCCCTTGTTCCAGTAGCGGATGGTCTGGTCCAGGTTGCGAACCATGATGGCGTCACGCGTGCGGTCGAGCAGCGAGGCCTGCTCACTTAACTGGGTAGCCGCCTGGCGCGCCAGTTCCTGGGCCCGGCTGCGCTCCAGCCGGGCGCGCAGACTGCCAATGCCAAACGCCAGCTGGTCGGCAAGCTCTTGCAACAGCGTGACTTCTTCGACTGGAAAATCCTGAACCTGGCTGGCATACAAACCAAGCAAGCCAAACGTGCGTGGCCCATCACGCAGGGGCAGGTACAGCGCGCTCCGCAAGCCCTGCGCCAAGGCCTCTTCACGCCGGGAAAAGGCAGTTTCAGCATGGGCAATGTCGCCGATGTACTGCGGCAGGCCACTGCGGATGGCTTGACCGGCCGGGCCCCGGCCCGTCGGGTACGCGTCTGACCAGCTGAGATTGAGGGACGACAGGCCAATGGCCTCATACCCGGCATGCGCCACAGGCTGGATGCTGCGCGGGCCGTCCTGCAGGGCATAGCCCACCCAGGCTATGCGGTAGTTGCCGACCTCTACGGCAATGCGGCAGACTTCGGCGAGCAAGCCGGTCTCGTCTTCTGCACGGCTGATCGACACGCTCGTGCGGCTCAGCAGCTGCATGGCCCGGTTGCTGCGTGACAGTGCCAGCTCTGCCAGCTTGCGGTCGGTGATATCCCGGGCGGTACCAACGATACGTTCGAGCTGGCCCGAGGCATCAAACACCGGGAAGGAAAGATCGCGAATCCAGCGCACCTGGCCGCTGGCATTCAGGATGCGGTACTGCTCCTCTGAGGGCTTGTCCCGGCTCGCGTGCTTGCGGGCTTTGATCAGCAGCGGTTCGTCTTCTGGCAGTACGGCGTCGAGGTAATCGTCACGGTTGGCATACAGGCTGTCGCAAGAGCGGCCCCAGACTTTTTCGTACGCCGGGCTGATGTAGAGGACGTCTCCGGTGTGGGCGTCGCAGTTGTAAAACACGTCCTGAATGTTTTCTGCCAGGTCGCGAAAACGTGTCTGGCTGGTAATCAAGGTGGTTTCTGCCTGGGCCCGCTCCAGCGCAATGCGGGCCAGCCGGACAGCGGTATCGAGTATTTCAATATGCCGGGGCTGTGGCACGCAAGGCGCGTGGTGGTAGATGGTGAAAATAGCCAGTACGGTGCTATCGGCCGCCAGCACGGGGCTGGACCAGCAAGCCTGCAGGTTGTGGGCGGCCAGCACATCGCGAAAGGCTTGCGTTACCGGGTCAAGTGCCGTGTTTTCAACGATGACCCGTTGCCCCCGCACCACCGCCACACCGCAGGCACCGCTCCCTTCACCCACCGGAATGCCATTGGCTTTTTCCAGAAAGCTCGCTGGCAAACCTGCTGCTGCCGCGCTGTACAGGCGGCCACCCCTGACAAGGGACAGGTTGCACATGCAGGCAGGGTCACGGCGCTGGATCAGCTCGACAATGGCGTTCAGCGACTGCGCCAGCGGGGCGCCGCCCGCTATCAGGGCCAGCACGTCTTGCTGGCCTTGCACATAACCCTCCATGGCCTTGAGGTCGGTGATGTCATTGAACACCGCAACGCTGCCTACCAGCTGGTGGCGGGCGTCACGCATGGGCCGGGCGCTGACCCGCAGGATGCGGTCGTCCTGACCTTCCCGGCGCAGCCGTGCCTCCCAGTTGTCCACGCTGATGCCGCTCAGCGCCTGGCTCAGGGGCCGTTCGGCCAAGGTGTAGGGCCTGCCACTGTCCAGGCTCAGCACATGTTGCTCAGCGGCCCATTCGTCCATCGCGCTGCCCAGCTCCGGGGCCGGAAAAAGGCTGTGCGCGGCCTGGTTAAACAGCACGCAGCGCCACACCGGGTCAACTGCAATCACACCCTCACGCATGTTGTCCAGAATCAGCTCGCGCAATGTGCGCTCGCGCTCGACATGCTGCAGTGCGGTTTCAAGCTCGGTGGTGCGGGCTTGCAAAGACGTGGCCATGCGGTTGAATGACACGCCGATTTGCCCCAGCTCACCGCGCTCCAGCACAACCGGCTGGACGCGGGTTGACAAATCGCCTTGGGTGATGCCCTCGGCACTTTTCAAAATAGCCTGGGCTGGCCGAACGATCATGCGCCCGCCCAGCCACCAGGCAGCGGCCATGCCAAAGGCACTCATGCCCAGCAGCGCCAGAATATGCACCCACAAGGCCTGCTGCGCCTCTGCCGTGAGGGTGTCTCGCGGAACCCGCATGGCCACAAACAGCCCACCGCCCGTGCCCCCGACAGGCGCATAGGCATAAACCTGCCGCATACCCTGGCTGTCGGGCTCTTCATGCAGTCCGGGCCGGGCATTGCGCAGGGCTGCCAGCACGATGGCATCGCGCTCCGTATCGCCCAGGGCCTTGCGGCTCCCCTGGCTGGCTGGGTGAACCGCCACCACCGTGTTGCGGCGGTCCAGCACCCACAGGCTGGCCCCGGCGAGCAAGGGCGTTTCTGCCAGCGCCTGGCCCAGTGCGCTCAAGTCCAGGGCGGCGAAAGCCACGCCATTGAGCGGGCCGTCAACGCCATACACCGGCGCGCCCAGTCCCAGCGATGGCAGGCCTGTTAGCGGGCCAATCCCATAGTTGCCAACAGAAAACTTTTGCGTCTCTATAACCTGCCTGAAAAACGCCCTTTCACCCAAAAAAATCTCGGTTGGGGTACCACCATCAAGCGCATGACAAGTGATGTTGCCATCCAGGCCAATCACGCCCAGATTGGCAAACATGCTGTTTTGGGTTTTGAGGTTCTTCAGGTAAGGCACGCACAGGCGAATACGGGTGTCCTTGATGGACGGGCCGCTGGTCATGGCGGCCAGCAGCTGGGCGCCGCGTTCAATGATGCGCTGCTGGCCTGCGGCGGCGAGCAGCGCCTCTGATTGCACTCTGGCTTGTGCCAGCTCTACAGTGGTTTGCTGGTTTAGGGCTGCGAAGTACGCGAACAGGGCAAAAACTGGCAGCAAGGCCATCAACACCGTCAAGACCAGGCGAAAACGGAGCCCGGTTTTCCAATCAAGCATGCTGCCAATCCCTATTTATATTTTGAATCAGACCCCTCACAAACACCCACACCAACTATCCCCAGCACATGACCACCGGCAGGAGTATGCGCAAACTGATGGTGCTTGTAAAGAACAGAAAATGAACAGACTGGCGTTGAACTGCCATTAAACCGCTGCTCAGCTGGTGCTCAGCCGACGCAAGACCAGCATGAAGATCTGGCCAAATCACCCTTGAAGTGACCTTTCAGCCTACTGCTTGCGCTGCACAAACAGGTTGCGCTTGGCGTCTTCGGGGTAGGCAAAGGTTATCGCGCCATTTTTAACCATGCCCATGACCAGCATGTTGGCGGTGGTGGCGTCCTTGTCCTGTTTGCTGAAGGGCTGCTGGTAGGTTGCGACCACGCCGTAGTAAGTGCGCTGTTTTGTCTCCAGTGCATTTTTGATGGACGTGCCACTGAGGTTGCCGTCGCGGATACCAAACAGTGAGTAAAGCAGAATGTAAACCGCGTCATAACCCTGCGCAGCGGCCATGGGCACCGGGATTTTTTTGACCTGGTACTTGCGCGCATAGCCGGTCAGAAAAGACGCGCGGCGCTCGTTGCTGGGCTCGGCAATGAAGGTTTGCGCCATCAGTGCGCCTTCTGCAGCCTCTTTGGCACCGTCAATGAAAAACGGAAAGGACAGCGTCCAGGCACCGACTTGCGGCACATTCCAGTTCAGCGCCTGACGGCCCCTGGCGATCACGGCGTTCTCAGGGCCCACGGTGTAGCTGAACACCACATTGGCACCGGCTGCCCTGGCCGCCTTGAGGTCTTCGGTCAGGTCTTTGACACCCAGCGCAAAACGCGAGACATAAACAGCCTTGAGTTTTTTGGCATCCAGAGCGGCTTCGACATCTTTCAGGCCTGCTTCACCGTAGCCGCTGGTGTCGGCAAAAATGGCCACCTTGTCCCAGCCGCGCTTGACGATGTCTTCGACCACAAACGGTGCCTGCAGCGCGTCTTTGGCTGAGGTGCGAAAAATATAGCTTTCAGGCGCAGGGTATCTGGTGGTCAAAGGGGTACCGGTGGCGCACGGAATAATCAGGGGCACTTTGGCGTTTTGATACACCTCGATCGACTTGGCGGCCACGCCTGTGTTGCAAAAACCAATCGTGACCGCCACTTTTTCAGCCACCAGCTCCTGCGAGAGCTTCATGCCCGTGTCCGGGCTGGCCTGGTCGTCCTTGCGCACAATTTCTATCTTGCGGCCCAGGTAGCCGCCCACCGCGTTGATCTCGTCCACGGCTTGTTCAATGCCATGGAGCATGGGCAGGCCGAAGTCGGCAGACCCGCCGGTGAAAGGGCCGATGACGCCGATTTTCAGGGTGTTGGCAGCCGGTGGTGCGGTAGCTGGTGTTGCAGATGGTGCGGCTGTCTGGGCACCCGCTGATGCCGCGATGAAAAGCCCGGCTGCCAACTGCCATAAAGGTATGTGTCCAAGGCGGTTCGGGCTGTGAACAGGCACAAGCGTGCGGAAGGTTAAAGATGCGGTCATTTATTGTCTCCTGGAGGAATTTTCGCTGCAACTGTGTTGCCACCCAAGCGTCATGGTACTAGGGCTGCTGGCTAACCAGGTGCAGACTTTCCCGTAAACCAGGCAGTTTTATCCAGGAGTCTGGGCGGCGCTCAGGCTGCGGGGCTGGCCACCAGCGATGCCGCAGCCGACTGCCTGAGCGTTGCCGACAAGGCGTCGAGCACGTCTGAAGCCAGGTTCCA
>JBBRMH010000115.1:0-12921 GCA_038230935.1 Burkholderiales bacterium
CCGAAGCTGCACCTGGAGCAGGACAGGCTGGCCGCCATTGAAGGGCAGGTGCCCACGCCCATGAGTGGCTTGCAGGGCTGCCGTTTTGCGCCGCGCTGCCCGTTTGCCGATGACAAATGCCGAACCACCCAGCCGCCGCTGGTGGACCTGGGCGACGGGCATGAAGCCGCCTGCTGGAAAGCGCCACTGCCGTACGCGATAACGCCCTTGATGACACCGATTCTGGAGGCTACGGTTTGAACTACCCTGCGACTGCGCCCTTGTTGCGCGTTGAAAACCTGGTCAAGCATTTCCCGGTTGAAAAAGGTTTGTTTGGCCGCAGCCAGGCGGTCGTGCATGCGGTCGATGGGCTCAGTTTTGAGCTGGCTGCAGGGGACACCATGGCGCTGGTGGGCGAATCCGGTTGCGGTAAATCCACGGCAGGTCGGCTGGTGCTGCGCCTGCTGGAGGCCACGTCTGGCAAAGTCTGGTTTGACGGTGAAGACCTGATGAGCCTGAGCGCTACAGGCATGCGTGCGCGCAGGCGCAGTTTGCAGATGATTTTTCAGGACCCGTATTCGTCGCTTAACCCTCGCATGACAGTTCAGCAAACCCTGACCGAGCCGCTGGCGCTGCATGGCCTGGCCACCGGCAAGCACCGGGAGCGTGCTGCAGAACTGCTTGATCTGGTGGGGCTTGCACCACAGTACCTGCAGCGTTACCCGCACGAGTTCTCAGGCGGCCAGCGCCAGCGTATCGGCATTGCCCGGGCGTTGGCTGTAGAGCCCCGATTGATTGTGTGTGACGAGCCGGTGTCGGCGCTGGATGTATCCATTCAGGCGCAGGTGGTCAACCTGATGCAGGACCTGCAGCGGCGGCTCGGGCTGTCTTATATTTTCATCGCACATGATCTGGCCGTGGTCAAACATATTTCGTCCCATGTCGCCGTGATGTATCTGGGGCAAATCGTTGAATATGCCGACAAGAAAAGCCTGTTTGCCCAGCCCCGCCACCCTTACACACAGGCGCTGCTGTCTGCGATTCCGCTGCCCGACCCGGCTGCCAGGCATGACCGCGTGGTGTTGCAGGGCGATGTGCCCAACCCGATCAACCCGCCGTCAGGCTGCCGGTTTCACACCCGTTGCCCTTACGCGCAGGCGCGTTGCAAAGAGGAGGTGCCTGCATTGACGCCAGACAGCAGCAAAACGCACAGCGTGGCTTGCCATTTCTGGCAGGAAATTGGCGCTACTGCGGCATCAGCGCCCGCAGCTTATATACCACCCGTCAATTTGCGGTTGCAGGCTTTGCAGGCGGCTTTTCAGCCGAAGCCTGACATGGCTGCAGCCTGACATACCGACATGAAATTTGCGTTGAACAGATGCACCAGAAAACAGTTTCTATTCAGCCATCACTGCACAGCGCCTTCACCTTTTTAACCTGATCACCGAGGAAAAAACACCATGAAAAAACCATCTTCTCCATCACGCCGGGCCAGCCGCCTGGGCTTGCGGCTGGGGGCTGGACTGGCCCTTGCCTCGACCTTGCTGGTGGCAGGCGTGCAAGCGCAGACATTGCGCATCGGCCTGGCGGAAGACCCGGACGTGCTGGACCCCACCATGGCGCGCAGTTTTGTGGGTCGCATTGTGTTTTCATCGCTGTGCGACAAGCTCATTGACATTGACGAAAAGCTCAACATCGTCCCGCAGCTGGCCACGTCCTGGGTCTGGTCGCCTGACAACAAAATACTGATCATGAAACTGCGTCCCGGTGTGACTTTTCATGACGGTGAAAAGTTTGATGCGGCAGCGGTGAAGTTCAACATCGAGCGGCATAAAACCATGGCGGGATCAAACCGCCGGGGTGAGCTGGCACCCGTCGTCAGTGTGGACGCACTCGATGACCTGACCGTGCGCCTGAACATGTCAGCGCCGTTTGCGCCCTTGCTGGCCGTGCTGGCAGACCGGGCCGGCATGATGGTCTCGCCCAAGGCCGCGCAGGAAAATCCCACCAGCTTTGGCACCAAGCCGGTGTGCTCGGGGCCTTTTAAATTCAGCGAGCGGGTGGCGCAAGACCGCATCGTGCTGGAGCGCTTCCCCAACTACTGGAACAAGGCCAACATTCACTTTGACAAAGTCGTCTTTCAGCCGATTGTTGACTCCACCGTGCGTCTGGCCAACCTGCGCTCCGGCCAGCTTGACTTCATCGAGCGCGTGGCACCGTCAGACGTTCCCCAGTTGAAGTCTGATGCACGCTTTCAGATTGCCCGTATTACTGAGCTGGGCTACCAGGGCATCACCATCAACACCGGTAAAAGTGACCAGGCGCAAAAGAACCCGCTGGGTCGCGACCCGCGTGTGCGCGAAGCACTGGAGCTGTCCCTTGACCGGGCCGGTATCGTGCAGGTCGCCATGGAAGGTGAAGCGGCACCCGGCAACCAGTGGCTGTCACCAACCAATTCGTTTTACTCCAAAAACACGCCGATCCCCAAGCGCAACATTGCCCGGGCCAAAGCGCTGCTCAAAGAAGCCGGTGTGGTGAACCCCTCGTTCACCCTGATGACGCCGACGACCTCCGATGTGCAGCGTGTGGCGCAGGTGGTCCAGGCCATGGCCAAAGAAGCTGGTTTTGACGTGAAGATCCAGTCCACTGAATTTGCCACTTCGCTCAACCTGGCAGACAAGGGCCAGTTTGATGCCTATATGCTGGCGTGGAGTGGCCGTGCCGACCCGGACGGTAACCTGTTCAGTTTTTATGGCTGCAAGCAACCGCTCAATTATTCAGGCTACTGCAAGCCCGATATTGACGATCTGCTCAATCAATCGCGCGCTACGCGTGACCCGGTCGAGCGCGCCAAGCTGTTTGATCAAATCGCTGCCAAGACCAACCAGGACCGCCCGGTTATTTACCTGTACCACCGCAACTGGCTCTGGGCTTACAACAAAAAGCTCACGGGCGTTCGTCCTGTGTCGGACGGTTTGATGCGTGTTCAGGGCCTGCAATTCAAATAAACCGCCAGCGCACCGGCCATCCGCGCCGGTGCGCATGCCCTTGACACTACTTTTATGCTCCGCTATCTCCTCAAGCGACTGGTCTCACTGATACCCACAGTGTTTCTTGTGACCGTCATTATTTTCGGGTTGCAGCAACTGCTGCCGGGCGATCCGGCCATCATGCTGGCTGGTGAAGACCAGGACCCGACCGTGATTGCCTACCTGCACAAAACAATGCATCTGGACGAGCCCTTGCCTGTGCGCTACGCGTACTGGATAGGCGGGGTTTTCAAGGGTGACCTGGGGGAGTCGCTGCGGATTCAAAAACCCGTGCTGGAGCTGATCAAGGAAAAGCTACCCGTCACCTTGCAACTCGCCGCCATGGCCATGCTGATTGCGCTGGTCATTGGCATTCCGGCGGGGATTGTTTCAGCGGTGGCCAAGGATTCAGCATGGGACTATTTAGCCAATGTGATCGCACTTTGGGGCCTGTCCACGCCGAATTTCTGGCTGGGGATTTTGCTGATCCTGCTTTTTTCAGTCTCGCTGGGGTGGTTGCCCGCGTCTGGCTACGTCAGCCCGTTTGAAGACCTCAAAGCCAACCTGGCGGCGATGATCATGCCAGCCTTTGTGCTGGGCAATGCGATTGCCGCCGTGCTGATGCGCCACACCCGAAGCGCGATGCTGCAGGTGCTCAATGCCGACTACGTGCGCACCGCGCGTGCCAAAGGGCTGCCAGAGCGCACGGTGGTGCTCAAGCACGCCCTGCGCAACGCGATGACGCCCATCATCACGCTCGGCGCGCTGGAGTTTGGCACGCTGCTGTCAGGCGCCATATTGACCGAGCAGGTGTTTTCAATTCCGGGCTTTGGCAAGCTGATTGTCGATGCCGTTTTTAACCGTGATTACGCGGTGGTACAGGGCGTGGTGTTGTTCACTTCCACGGTGTACATCGTGCTTAATTTGCTGGCCGATATGGCCTATTTCCTTGTCAACCCACGCCTTCGGGGATAAGTCATGCATGCAGCCCCGATTCAAGTGACGCCACCCGCCGTGGCGCGTGAGCTGTCCCCAGCGCGGCGTGCTTTGCTTCGCCTGATGCGCCGCCGTGGCGCGATGCTGGGGCTGGCCATCGTTGTGGTCTTTGTCCTGATCGCTTTGTTTGCCCCGCTGATTGCCCCACAAGACCCGCTGCAAACCAGCTGGAGTGCCGTTCGCAAGGCACCCAGTGCGGAGTATCTGTTTGGCACCGACGAGATCGGGCGCGATGTGCTGTCGCGGGTCATCTGGGGTGCGCGGGCGTCCTTGCTGGCCGGGCTGGTGTCGGTATCAATTGCCATGGCGCTGGGCGTGCCTATTGGGCTGCTGGCCGGCTACATGGGTGGCTGGGTCGATGGTGCGATTTCGCGCTTTACCGATGCCATGCTGGCGGTACCGTTTTTGATTCTGGCCATCGCGCTGGCTGCATTTTTAGGTCCCAGCCTGACCAACGCCATGATTGCGATTGGCGTATCGGCCACGCCGGTGTTTATCCGCCTGACGCGCGGGCAGGTGCTGTCCGTGAAGGTCGAAGATTTCGTTGAGGCCGCGCGCGCTGTTGGCAACCCGCACTGGCGGATTGCGCTGCGGCATATCCTGCCCAACATTTTGCCGCCGCTGATTGTGCAGGCCACGCTGGCCATTGCCTCGGCCATCATTGCCGAGGCCAGCCTGTCATTTCTCGGGCTGGGTCAGCAGCCGCCTGCACCAAGTTGGGGCAGCATGCTCAACACCGCCAAAAACTATGTGGACAACGCACCCTGGATGGCTGTTTGGCCGGGCGTATCGATCTTTTTACTGGTGCTGTCGTTTAATCTTTTGGGCGATGGCCTGCGCGACGCGCTGGACCCCCGGCACAAGTAAATAATTTCCTGGTCCTCCCCAAAATCATTCCGAAAGTCTCACACATGTTGTCTTTTGATGCCCAGCATTTCCCCTACGCCTCACGCCGCAATGTGGTGTACGCCCAGCGCGGCATGGTGGCCACATCGCAGCCGCTGGCCGCGCAGGCCGGCCTTCAGGTCTTGCAGGCGGGGGGTAATGCCATTGACGCCGCCATTGCCACCGCATCGGCCCTGAGCGTTCTGGAGCCTACAGCCAACGGCATTGGTGGCGATGCCTTTGCACTGGTCTGGCACGGCGGCAAACTGCACGGCCTGAATGCGAGTGGCCCTGCCGCTGCCAACAGTACGCTGGAAAGTTTCACGAAGCTGGGGCATACCGAGATGCCCAAATACGGCCCGCTGGCAGTCACCGTGCCCGGCACGCCCGCCGCATGGGCGGCCATGGCACAACGCTTTGGCAAGCTGCCGTTAACGACCTCGATGGCGTCCGCCATTAGCTATGCGCGGGACGGTTTTCCGGTATCACCATCTGTGGCCTATGCCTGGCAGCAGGCGACCAGAGTTTTTCGCAAGCATCTGACAGCGCCGCATTTTCAATCCTGGTTTGACACCTTTGCGCCCGAACGTGCGCCGCAAGCCGGTGAGGTCTGGCGCTCTGCGGGCCATGCCGATACCTTGCAATCAATTGCCGAAGACAACGCAGAAAGCTTTTACCGTGGCGCATTGGCTGAAAAAATTGCCGCTTTTGTACAAGGTTCGGGCGGCCATCTCAGCGTTGCAGATCTGGCAACTTACCAGGTCGATTGGGTGGACCCCATCAGTGTCAATTACCGGGGCTTTGACGTATGGGAAATTCCACCCAACGGGCATGGCCTGGTGGCGCTCATAGCACTCAATCTGCTCAAGGGTTTTGATTTCGCAGAGCGTGACACCGTGCTGACTTACCACCGCCAGATTGAAGCCATCAAGCTGGCTTTTGCCGATGGCCTGGCGCACATCGCCGAGCCCGGCCACATGCGTGTGTCGGTAGCCGATTTGCTGTCAAACGCCTACGCCGATGATCGGCGCAAACGGATAGGTGATAGCGCAGGCCTGCCGCTTCCTGGCACACCACCAGCGGGCGGTACGGTGTACCTGAGCACGGCAGATGCCGAAGGCAACATGGTGTCTTTCATTCAAAGTAATTACATGGGTTTTGGCAGCGGCATGGTGGTGCCTGGCACCGGCATCGGGCTGCACAACCGCGGGCATAACTTTTCATTAAACCCTGATCACCCCAACTGCATCGCACCCGGCAAGCGCCCGTACCACACCATCATTCCGGGCTTTTTGACGCGCGATGGCGCGCCTGTAGGGCCGTTTGGCGTGATGGGCGGCTTCATGCAGCCACAAGGCCATGTGCAAATGGTCATGAACACGGTGGATTTCCACTTGAACCCGCAAGCCTCGCTGGACGCTCCCCGTTGGGAGTGGGACAGCGGCTTGGGCGTGAACATTGAAAGCACCACCGGTGAGCACCTGTTCAGGGGCCTGGCCGCACGCGGGCACGATGTCAGGTGGCAGAACAACCGCCTGGCATTTGGCCGGGGCCAGATCATCTGGCGCAATGCTGCAGGGGTTTTGTGTGGCGGAACAGAACCACGCACCGACGGGGCTGTTGTGGGCTGGTGATACGGCACGTAAACCATCGTTTTCGCTGTGATTACTCAGGGCCTGAATCGAGCCCGCACACTTTTCGTATGCGGGGTTTTAGATTTTCTATGAGGTCGATGAAAGAAGCAGGCGCAGTCTCACAGCGTTGACTTTGGGCACGGTGACCACATTAAATCAAGCGCTATCAACACACTTTAACGCACGCTAAACGGTGACTGGTAGGGCCGACCAAATGCCACACCCGCCACCACCGTGCCAATGGGGCGCAAGTGAAGCTTGCCCTGGCGCTGGTTGTTGCGGGTGTCCACAAAAGCCACCGGGCCTTCGACAAGCTCCAGGATGGACAGGTCGGCCGGTGCGCCAAGCTGCAGTGTGCCGTGCTTGGGAATTCGTCCAATCACGCGGGCCGGGGCGGCAGTGGCCATACTGATGACTTCAGGGAGCGAGAAACCCAGGCCGATCATTTTGCTCATCACCCAAGGCAGGTAGGGCATGCCCGGTGAGTTGCCGGAAAACACATGTATGTCACTGGAAATGGTGTCAGGCGGGCAACCTTGCGCGATGGCCGCCTCAGCGATGGTGTAGTCGAAACTGCCACCGCCATGCCCGATATCAAAAATCACCCCGCGCCGCTTGGCCGCCAGCGCGGCAGGCAGCAGTTTGCCGTCCTGCACAATATTGGTCCCCATGCCAGCATTGTTTGGTGCGCCGGAATAGCAGTGCGTGAGCACGTCGCCAGGCCGAAAAAGGTCGAGAATTTGCGACATCAACTCCCGGTCGGCTACACCGCCAATATGACACATGATTTTCGCGGGAACGCCTGAAAGCTCACAGGCCTTGATGGCCCGGCGGAGCGGCTCCAGCCCATGCCGCGCGATGACGTTCTCGCTCATGCGCACTTTCACGCCAAGCACCATGTCGGCGTTTTCTGCCAAGACTCGGGCTGCAGCTTCCGGCTGGGCATAGTCGATATTGAACAGTTCAGGGACCGGAAACCCCGCTAACCCCGCTACAGCAATGTGCACAAAAGCAAACTGGCGCGTGCGTGAGGCGGGCACGATGAACCGGCGGAAGGCGGCGAAGTTATTAGCACCCGCGTCGCCCGCCGAAACGACGGTGGTGGTGCACTGGTGGGCGACCAGCTCGTCTGCCGGAATACCAATCGCCGACCCGTAGGGATAAGTGTGACAGTGCAAGTCAATCAGGCCCGGCGTGACCAGACGGCCGCCCGCATCCATGACGCGCTGCGCGCGATCTGGTGCAATGGCTGGCTCAATCGATTCAATCAGTCCGAAGCGAATACCAATATCCCGCTGGCCCGCGAGGCCCTGACCCGGGTCCAGCACATTGGCATTTCGAATAAGCAAATCAAACTTGTCTGTCGGTGCCATAGCGGCTAAAGCCGTGCCTGGCAAAGCCCCTAACGCGGCCAGGGAGGCAGCGGTTTTGACGAAGTGGCGGCGAGACGATGTATCCATGAAGACCTTGACGAGTAAGTGAAGTGGTGAAGTATTGAAGCGTTTGGCAATGTTAACGTCCAGGTTTCATACTGCTTATAACCAGCCACCACGTCAAGCGTGCTTACCCCGCAGCTTATGAATAATGATGTTGCACTGAGCCCTCCAGCGCCGTACTTTTACAAGTCTGGGCACTGCTAAAGCGATCGCACCACCTCCAGCGCCTGCTCAATGCGCTCAACCGAGTGAATCGTCATGCCTTCAAACTCTTTTAACTGCGATTTTTTAGGCGCGTTGGCCTTGGGCACGATGGCCACGCTAAAGCCCAGTTTGGCGGCTTCCTTGAGGCGCTCCTGGCCACGTGGGGCCGGGCGCACTTCACCGGCTAAGCCGACCTCGCCAAACGCGATGAATCCTTTGGGCAGCGCCCGGCCACGCAGGCTGGAGGTGATCGCCAGCATGACGGCCAGGTCAGCCGCTGGCTCACTGATGCGCACGCCGCCCACCGCGTTGACAAACACGTCCTGGTCCATACAGGCGACACCGGCGTGGCGGTGCAACACCGCCAGCAGCATGGCCAGGCGGTCTTTGTCCAGGCCCACACTCAGGCGCCGTGGCGACGGCCCGCCGCTGTCAACCAGTGCCTGAATCTCGACCAGCAGGGGCCGCGTGCCTTCGAGCGTGACCATCACGCAGCTGCCAGGCACGGGCTCTGAATGCTGGCTTAAAAAGATCGCGCTGGGGTTACTGACACCTTTCAGACCTTTTTCGGTCATGGCAAAAACGCCGATTTCATTGACTGCACCAAAGCGGTTTTTGATCGCCCGCACCAGCCGAAAGCTCGAATGCGTGTCGCCCTCAAAATACAGCACGGTATCGACCATGTGCTCCAGCACACGCGGGCCGGCCAATGCGCCCTCTTTGGTCACGTGGCCGACCAGCACGATGCATACGCCGCTGGACTTGGCAGCGCGTGTCAGGTGTGCCGCGCATTCGCGCACCTGCGCCACCGAGCCAGGCGCAGACGTGAGCTGGTCTGAATAAACAGTCTGGATCGAGTCAATCACCGCGACGCCAGGCTGGGTGGCTTCGAGTGTGGCGAGAATTTTTTCAAGCTGGATTTCGGCCAGCACCTTGACTTGCGAGCCCTCCAGTCCCAGCCGCCGCGAACGCAGAGCGATTTGTGCGCCGCTTTCTTCACCGGTCACGTAAAGCGTCGATTGCCCGGCGCGTTGCAGTGAGTCCAACGCCTGCAGCAGCAGGGTCGATTTACCGATGCCGGGATCGCCGCCAATCAGTATCACGCCGCCCTCGACAATGCCGCCGCCGAGCACGCGGTCAAGCTCATCGTGCCCAGTGGGGGTGCGCTGCATGTCGGTCGCGTCAATATCGGCCAATGTGGTGACTTCAGACGCCTTGGCCAGCCCCTGGTGCTGGTTGCTGTAACGGTTTTTAACCAGCGATGTGCTCTCGGCCACGCCTTCAATCAGCGTATTCCAGGCATTACAGTGCGGGCATTTACCCAGCCATTTGGGGCTTTGCCCGCCGCATTCGCTACAGGTGTAGGTGGTTTTGTCTTTGGCCATGCGAGCAGTTTACTGGGTATATTCACAGCCGTGATGTGCACACCTACTCTGGAATTACCGGCGTGATAAATTAATCCGCGCAGCCCGCACCACATGCGCGAACCTCACTACAGGCATGGCGGGTATCAAACCAGAGAACTGTTTGCCAACGTGATCTGGCTGGCTCGCATCAAGCGTGGTTTGCCGGTGCGGTCTTCTTCATACTGGCCAGCGACTGTCACCATTTCGCCTAAAAGTGCTTTTGATGCGTTCGCAATGTGGCTGGGCACGCTGCAGCGAAGTGCAGAAATGCTGCTGCTGATACCGCTCAACACGGCTCTGCCGTCCAGATCCAGCGCCCTTAAAGTGCCAACAAATTTGCCCGTTTTTGGTTTGTTCAGTACAGCCCCGTGGCGAAGGGTTTCCTTGAGTACCAGCCGTTGCAGCGGGCCCAGTGATTGCGACCGCCTTGCGCTTTCGTCGCTGGATTGGGGTGAAGCAATCTCCAGAGTGTGGATTCCCCGACTTCCGGTCGGTGCCAGCTGCAGTGTCGCCACCATGGCGGCATCGCGGATTGCAGGGTCAGGTATGGCCGCCGCCAGGGCAGCCGTGTCGATGGAATCAGTACCCACAAACTGGGGCACAAGGGGCAGGCAGTGTATGGCATGCCTGATCTGTGCCAGCAGCTCGTCATCAGACTCTTTGGAGAGCAGTCCTTCGCCTGCACTCAAGCTTAACCCTTCCAGTGAAAACCCTGCATACAGGCTGCCTTGTGCCATACCGCACAGACGCAGGTCAAGCTCCCGCACAGCCAGTTTTTTATCGGCTTCCAGCATGGGCAAAATTGAGCCTGCCAATTGCCTGATCTGCCTTTCAACGACTGCGCACAGCCAGTTGAATGAAGCCAGTCGTGGCCTTGCGCCAGACACGCCGGGGCCTTCTGCATGCACCAGTAAATCAGCGCAGTCAAGCAGCCGGGCCAGTGCCAGTTCCTGGGCATAGAACCCGGCCAGCTTTAGCATGTAGGGGCTGTCCGGCCCTGCCGCGTTCATACCCCGAAGCTCTGTCATCCGGCTTGCAGACGCTACGGCCTGAGCGGCATCCATTTGCTGGTGCAGCATATGCGCCCGCGTGATGGCCTCATGCAGCCATGGGCTGACGGGGCCCTGCGGCGTCTCGATACTTAAAAACAGCGGGTTCTCTACCATGACATAAGCCTCAAAGTTCCTTTTTTGTCCTGCGGCTGCAGTTGCTTTGTTGCAGCTGTTTTGGCCCCGACGTAGTGAAAAAAATCATTGAAGTTGTGCTTTGACGTACCACTTTCACTTGTCAGATTGGCAAACCAGTTCACCCCCATTTTCGACAGCTCATCGGTGCGGTTGATATAAAACAAAAGTGCCAGACCCTGTGCGTTTTGACTCTGGCCTCTGGCGTCAAAAATCACATCCACATCGTCTGGATGGGCCTTGTCGGTCACAAAGCTGCCGTCTATCAGGACATCACCTGTCAAATTGGCCTGGCGCATCAGCTGCAACGCTCGCATCAATGCATTGAACAACAACTCACGGCGCAGGTTGTAGGCAAAAATGGTACGAGCTTGCGCCAGCGTGCACCCGTAGGCACCCGGAGGCAACAGACCGCGCTGGTCAAACTGCGGCAACTTGATTTTGGCTGGGGGTTCTGTTTTTAACTGCATGGGCTTGATCGCTCTTTGCTGATAATTCAATGGCCTGAGCATAAGCCTTGACGTTGATGCCATGGAGGCGATGTTAGCAACACTGTTTGGCCCCCCAACTGGGGAAGTATTGAAACCGGGAAACAAGCAACGCCAGGGTAAATCTCACCCAGAGCCGTACCAAAGTCATGCGCCAACCGGTTTGGTGTCACGCAGACGGCTTTTGCCGGAAGTACAAGCTGCATTCCTTGCTGTTTTTGAACCGGGCTTCCCGCTGAATCTTTTTCATGAAGGGGAATAGCCTCTGCTATGAAATACATAGCTACCCCGGTAATTATCCAGACGGCCAGGAGCCATTTTCAATCTCAGAGATTCAAGTCTCCGGGCATTCACCTCCGTCACAATGCCACCGAATTACGCGATACTTCGCGCATGAACAATGCAGGCAAAGCCATCGTTACCGTAGCTCTGTTGGCCGGGTTTTTAACGGCGGCCTATTTTTCAGTCATCCGCAGTGGCGAGCCTGCCCTGGCAGCGGGCTGGCCCGGCAAGCTGGCGGGTGTGGTGCAACCGCAGGAGCTGTCTGGCCTGATTGCCGTGGATGTCGAGCCTTACTTTCAGGACGTGCGGGTCCAGAAAATCCTGCTGGACAAGGGTTTTAAACTGCAGCTCAAACGCACTGGCTCACGTGACATGGCCGCCAGTGTAGGCATAGCGGCAACAGCCACCAGTGCAGCGCCCGAGTTTTTCTATGCCTCTGGCGTGGTGGCGGCCCAGCAGATTGAAGCGGCTGCCAAAAAGGCCAGCATCGCCAGTGCCAGTTATTCGCCCATCTACACCCCGATGGTGATCGCCTCGTGGCTGTCGATTGCCAACATCCTGGCCGCCAACGGCATGGCCACTGAAACCATCCCCGGACTCTGGCAGCTTGACCTGGGCAAATTAACGCAGACCATGCAAGACAAAACCCGCTGGAAAGACCTGAAAAACGCCTCTGCCTATGACGTGGGCAAAAGCGTGCTGGTCTCCACCACGGACGTGCGCAAAAGCAATTCAGCCGCCATGTACCTGGCCTTGACCAGCTACGCCGTCAACGGTGGCGAGCTGGTGACTGACCGTGAAACCGCCCGCAAAACCGCCCTCAGTGTGGCGGGCCTGTTCAAGCGCCAGGGTTACCAGGAAAACTACGTCAACGGCAACTTTGACGACTACCTGTCGATTGGCATGGGCAAAACGCCGTTGGCCTTTATTTATGAAAACCAGATCGTTGGCCACGCCCTGACCAAAAAGGGCCTGAATCCCGGCATGGTGGTGCTGTACCCGCAGCCCACGGTGTTCAACAAGGTGGTGTTTGTAGCGGTCAGTGACCGGGCCAAAAAACTGGGCGAATTGCTGGCCATGGACAGCACGCTGCAACAGATTGCCGTGGCGTACGGTTTTCGCATTGCCGACAGCGCCTTTTTTGTCCAGGCCACACAAGCCGTCAAACTGCCCGTGCCCGCGCAGCTGACGCAAGTGATCGACCCGCCCAGCTTTGAGCTGATGGCCGACATGATTGACGTGATCACGCGTGAGATGGCGCAGTAGTCACGGCAACAACCAATAAACATCCAGCCAAAACAATCCAGCCAAAAGGGAGACAAAAAAATGACGCGATTATGGAAATCTCTTTCACTGGTTCTGGCGCTTTCAGTGGCCATGACCGCCTGCGGCAAGAAA
>JBBRMH010000116.1:0-12816 GCA_038230935.1 Burkholderiales bacterium
CAATGGCTTTTGCTGTGGCGCTGTTGTCGCCCGTGAGCATAACCGGTGTGACACCCAGCGCCTTGAGTTCGGCAATCGCCAGAACCGAGCTGGGCTTGATGGTGTCAGCGACTGCAAACAGCGCCAGCACACGGGTGGTGTCTGCCAGCAAGGTCACGCTGCGGCCCTGCTGCTCATGCACAGCCAGTTCGGCCTCCAGCTCGGGGCTGCAAAAACCGCTTTCATGCATCAGGCGGTGGTTGCCCAGTTGCAGCGTCTGGCCGTTGATCGTGCCTTGTACGCCACGCCCCGGCAGGGCTGTGAAATCTTGCACCTCACTGGGGATAGCGGGCTGGCCAGCTGCAATGGCTTTGGAGACCGGATGGTCAGAGCGCGCTGCCAGACTGGCTGCCAGGTGCTGGACCGGTGCGTTGTCGCCCTCACCCCCACGTTCACCCCACAAGCGCCAGTCCACCAGCACTGGCTTGCCCTCGGTGATGGTGCCGGTTTTATCAAGCGCAATCGCCTTGAGCAAACGGGCGTCTTCGAGGTAAGTGCCACCTTTGATCAACATGCCGCGCCGCGCCGCAGCCGACAAACCACTGACGACAGTGACCGGGGTTGAAATCACCAGCGCACAGGGGCAGGCAATGACCAGCAGCACCAGTGCCTTGTAAGCGGCCTCCTGCCAGGTCAAGCCCATTAAAAACGGGGTCAGCACCAGCACAGCGATGGCGATGGCAAAAATGACGGGCGTGTACACCGCCGCAAACCGGTCCACAAAGCGCTGGGTCGGCGCGCGGCTGCCCTGGGCTTGCTCCACCGCTTCGATGATGCGGGCCAGCGTGGTGTTGCCCGCTGCAGCCGTCACACGCACCTGCAGTTCACCGGTTTCATTGATGGTGCCTGCAAACACGCTGTCCCCGGGTGATTTATCGACTGGCAGGCTTTCGCCGGTGATCGGGGCCTGGTTGATGGCGCTCTGGCCTTGTGTGACCACGCCGTCCAGCGGCACCCGCTCGCCGGGTTTGACACGCACCAGGGCCTGAAGCGGCACGCTGCCCACGGGCGTTAACACCCAGTCACCACCGCCCTGCTGCATCAGCGCCTGGGCCGGAGCCAGATCGAGCAGGCCCTTGATGGCGTTGCGTGCCCTGTCAACGGCCTTGGCCTCAATCCACTCGGCAATCGCGTACAGCGCCATCACCATGGCCGCTTCAGGCCACTGGCCAATCACAAACGCGCCGGTGACCGCAACCGACATCAGGGCATTGATATTGAGCTTGCCGCGCAGCAGGGCAGCGATGCCTTTTTTGTAGGTGTCCAGCCCCGCCAGCCAGATCGCCACGGCGGCTATCGCCATGCCTGCTGCTTTCCAGGGTGTGGTGTCCGGGGCGAAGTAGGAGAGCAATTCCGCGCCGGTTGCCAGCACCAGCGCAAAAACAAAACGCGCGATACCGGGGTAGGACGCGTCATGCGCATCATCGTGCGTGTGGTCATGGTCATGGTCATGGTCATGCGAATGGGCGTGGTCGCCCTCTTGCGACACATTCGCGGCATCTCTCGCCGTCACCGGTTTGGGGTCATAACCGGCCTTGCGAATGGCCGCCAACGCCACAGGCATGGCCGCATCCGAGGCATGGATAGCCAGCGTTCGGGCACCCAGCTGAAAGCGCAGCGACTGGATTCCGGCAATCGGCTCAAGTGCCTGCTGGATCTCAGACTCCTCGGCGCTGCAGTCCATGGTGGCAATGCGAAACAGCTGGCTGCCTGCATCCGGTGTGGATTCCTGATGTGCAGCCGGTGCCATGGTGGGTGTGGCCCCGCAACAATCAGTGACAGCCATCGGTTCAGGCGCATGCGAATGCGTGTGTTGAGTTTTCATGGCCTGATTAAAAACCCTGTAGTGGCCTTAAGGTCAAGTAAAAGATTCATTGCTGGCAAGTAACATCTCAAACTGCAATTTCGTGCAGTTGTCAAGGCGCAAGTCCTATAAAGTCTGTTTTGGATGTTTTACTGGAATTTTTATGCTCAAACTGATTTCTTCCATGGCCATGCGCCAGCTGCTGGCCGAGCTGGCGGCGCTGTGGCAGCAAGGCTCTGGCATACAGGTCAGCATCGAATCTGTCGGCGGGGTTGATGCGGCCAGACGTGTGCAGGCTGGCGAAGACTTTGACGGCGTCGTGTTGGCATCGGACGCCATTGACAAACTGGTGACTGGCGGACAAGTGCTGGCGGACAGCCGGTGTGACCTGGTGCGCTCAAGCGTCGCAGTAGCCGTCAAGGCGGGTGCACCTGTTCCCGACATCAGCACCGAGTCAGCCCTGCGCATTGCTGTCCAGGCAGCACCCGCCATCGGGTATTCGACCGGCCCGAGCGGTGTGGCGCTCGTCAAACTTTTTGAGCGCTGGGGCATCATGGATGCCTTGCAAACCCGCTTGGTGCAAGCACCACCAGGCCTGCCTGTCGGCACACTGGTGGCGCGCGGTGAGGTGGCGCTGGGTTTTCAGCAACTGAGCGAGCTGATGGGTCTTGAAGGTGTCACGGTGGTGGGTACGCTGCCTGTATCGGCGGCTATCACCACTGTATTTTCAGCCGGAACTTGTGCTGCATCGACGCAGAAGGAAACCCTGGCCCGCTTTTTGGCATTCATGGCGGCACAAGAAGCCATATCCGTCAAGCTGCGTCACGGCATGCAACCCGTTTGATTTTCAGACCTCTCAGGTCATTTCACGTCATTTCACGACAATTTCACAACAACTTCGGGACACCACCATGAGCCTTGAAAAGCCTCTCATCATCGACTGCCACGGCCACTACACCACGGCCCCCAAAGCACTGGAGACCTGGCGCAACCAGCAGATCGTCGGCATCAAGAACCCGGCGATGATGCCCAGGAGCGACGCTCTGAAAATCAGCGATGACGAGCTGCGCGAGACGATCGAGCTTAACCAGCTGCGCCTGATGAAAGAGCGCGGCAGTGACCTGACGATTTTCAGCCCGCGTGCCAGCTTCATGGCGCACCACATTGGCGACTTCAATGTGTCGTCAACCTGGGCCGCCATTTGCAATGAACTGTGCTACCGGATCAGCCAGCTTTTTCCTGACCACTTCGTGCCGGTAGCCATGTTGCCGCAAAGCCCGGGTGTTGACCCCAAAACCTGCATCCCCGAACTTGTCAAATGCGTGGAGCAGTATGGCAACGTCGGTATCAATTTAAACCCGGACCCCTCAGGCGGCCACTGGACATCTCCCCCCTTGAGCGACAGGCACTGGTACCCGATTTACGAAAAAATGGTGGAGTACGACATTCCCGCCATGATTCATGTGTCAACCAGCTGCAATGCCTGCTTTCACACCACTGGTGCGCATTATTTGAATGCTGACACCACGGCTTTCATGCAATGCCTGACGAGCGACTTGTTCAAGGACTTCCCAACGCTCAAGTTTTTGATCCCGCACGGCGGCGGTGCCGTACCCTACCACTGGGGGCGTTTTCGCGGTCTGGCGCAAGAGTTGAAAAAGCCGTTGCTGCAAGATCATTTGCTCAACAACATCTTTTTTGACACCTGTGTTTACCACCAGCCCGGCATTGACCTGCTGACCAAGGTGATCCCGGTCAAAAAT
Organism: Burkholderiales bacterium; assembly: GCA_038230935.1. Classification (GTDB taxonomy): domain Bacteria; phylum Pseudomonadota; class Gammaproteobacteria; order Burkholderiales; family Burkholderiaceae_C; genus Polaromonas. The sequence continues at coordinate 3,607 of JBBRMH010000116.1, forward strand.
ATTCTGTTTGCGAGCGAAATGATTGGCGCAGTGCGTGGGATTGACCCTGAAACCGGTTACTACTATGACGACACCAAGCGCTATATGGAGGCATCGACGCAGCTCAGTGCAGAGCAACGCTACCAAATTTACGAAGGCAACACGCGCCGTGTTTTTCCGCGCCTGGACGCTGCTCTAATCAAGAAAGGACTGTGACATGAGCCATCCTGGAACCCTCCCCATGAATAACCTGGGCATCGTCAAGCGCAACATCATCCGCGCTGACCAAGCCGCTGTGGCCCGTCTTGCAAAACTTGGCGTGGCCACCATCCATGAGGCGATGGGCCGCGTCGGGTTGATGAAACCCTACATGCGCCCTGTTTACAAAGGCGCCGACATGTGCGGCACAGCGGTGACGATTCTTTTGCAACCCGGCGACAACTGGATGATGCATGTCGCTGCCGAGCAATTACGGCCCGGTGACGTGGCCGTAGCGGCCTGCACCACCGACAACAACGACGGCTTTTTTGGCGACCTGCTGGCCACCAGCTTCCAGGCACGCGGCGCAGTTGGCCTCATCATTGACGGCGGTGTGCGCGATGTGGCGGACCTTGAAAAAATGCGTTTTCCTGTGGTCAGCAAGGCCATTCATTCCAGGGGCACCATCAAGGCAACCCTGGGCTCGGTCAACATTCCCGTCATCTGCGCAGGCGCTGTTGTCAATCCGGGTGATGTGGTGATTGCTGACGTGGACGGGGTAGTGGTCGTCCCCGCAGCGCTGGCCACACAGGTGGCTGATGCAGCTGAAAAACGTGAGAGCTTTGAGGGCGAAAAACGCGCCAAACTTGCCGCAGGTATGCTGGGCCTGGACCTGTACAACATGCGTGGGCCACTTGAAAAAGCCGGTCTGAAATACATTGACTGAAAAAAGTATGGAATTTACAAAAACCCCTGGCTGGCTTGACTGGTACACCGGCCCATCCAGACCCATGTTCGAGCTTCCGCCAGGTGCGGTGGATGCACATTGCCATGTCTTTGGACCCGGCGATGTCTTCCCCTATGCGCCACAACGCAAGTACACGCCGTGCGACGCTTCCAAAGAGCAGCTGTTTGCCCTGCGCAACCATCTGGGGTTTGACAAAAACGTGATTGTTCAGGCGACTTGCCACGGCAGCGACAACCGCGCGCTGGTCGATGCCCTGAAAGCGTCGAACAACAAGGCACGCGGCGTGGCAACAGTCCGCCAGAGCGTGACGGATGCCGAACTGCAAGACCTGCATGCTGCCGGGGTGAGAGGAACCCGTTTTAACTTTGTTAAGCGACTGGCCGACTTCACGCCGCGTGAAGTGCTGCTTGAAATAGCCCACCGCATCGCGCCACTGGGCTGGCATGTGGTGGTTTATTTTGAAGCTGTGGACTTGCCTGAGCTGTATGACTTTTTTACCGCGCTGCCCACGACCGTGGTGGTTGACCACATGGGCCGACCCGACGTGACCAGGCCGGTCAATGGCCCGGAGTTTGAACTGTTCGTCAAGATGATGCGCGAGCACCCCAACATCTGGAGCAAGGTCAGCTGCCCGGAGCGCCTGAGCGTCAGCGGCCCGAAGGCCTTGAATGGCGAGCAGCATGCCTACCAGGACGTGGTGCCGTTTGCCAGACGACTGGTTGAAACCTTCCCTGACCGCGTGCTGTGGGGCACCGACTGGCCGCACCCGAACCTCAAAGACCACATGCCTGACGACGGCTTGCTGGTGGACTTTATCCCGCAGATTGCCACCACACCCGAGTTGCAGCAAAAACTGCTGGTGGACAACCCTACACGCCTGTACTGGAGTTGAGAGCATGTCACTGAATAAAAACTACCTGGACGTTCCCGGCACCACCATTTTTGATGCCGACCAAAGCCGCAAAGGCTACCACCTGAACCAGTTTTGCATGAGCCTGATGAAGCATGACAACCGTGAGCGCTTCAAGGCGGACCAGCGCGCCTACCTCGACGAATGGCCCATGACTGAAGCGCAAAAACAGGCGGTGCTCGATGTTGATTTGAACCGAGCGATTTCTCTCGGCGGCAATATTTACTTCCTGGCCAAACTGGGCGCCACCCATGGCAAGAGCTTTCAGCAGATGGCCGGCAGCATGACGGGCATGACGGAGATGGCGTACCGCGACATGATGATTGGCGGTGGACGCTCTGTTGAAGGCAACCGGGTGGTAGGTGAAGATGGAACAGCGCAGGCGCACAACCAGCCCCAAGGCGCTTCAAAAAAAGGGGCTGTTTGACATGGCAAAAATCACCGCCAGCGTTTTTACATCGCATGTGCCCGCCATTGGTGCCGCGCTTGACTCGGGCAAGACCCATGAGCCGTATTGGCAGCCGCTGTTCAGGGGCTACGAGTATTCCAGGCAGTGGATGAAGGACAACACGCCCGACGTGATCTTTCTGGTGTTCAACGACCACGCCACCGCGTTCAGTCTGGACATGATTCCGACCTTTGCCATTGGTACTGCTGCTGCTTACCAGCCTGCAGATGAAGGTTGGGGGCCGCGCCCTGTGCCGCAGGTAATGGGCCACCCTGAACTGGCCGCGCATATTGCGCAGTCAGTGATCCAGCAGGATTTTGACCTGACCATTGTCAACAAAATGGATGTGGACCATGGGTTGACTGTGCCCCTGAGCCTGATGTGCGGTCAGCCACCTGAATCGAGTTTCAAGTGGCCGTGTCCGGTGATCCCGTTCGCCGTCAACGTGGTGCAATACCCCGTGCCGTCCGGTCAGCGCTGCCTGAATATTGGCAAAGCCATCGCCAAAGCCATTGCGTCGTACGACGAAGACCTGAAGGTGCATATTTGGGGTACAGGCGGCATGAGCCACCAGCTGCAGGGGCCACGGGCGGGTTTGATCAACAAAGCGTTTGACGCAGCCTTTATGGACACCCTGATCAACAACCCTGAAGCACAAGCCGCTATGCCGCACATTGACTACGTGCGTGAAGCGGGCAGTGAGGGCATTGAGCTGGTGATGTGGCTGATTGCCAGGGGTGCGATGGCTGACCTCACGGGCGGCAACAAGCCGACTGTCAAGCATCGCTTCTACCATGTGCCTGCATCGAACACAGCGGTTGGCCACCTGATTCTGGAGAACAATTGACATGACGAAGACGACAAAAGCAGAGAAAATACGGGTCGCTTTGGCAGGCGCAGGTGCGTTTGGCATCAAGCACCTGGACGGTATTAAAAACATTGACGGTGTCGAGGTCATCTCGCTCATCAGCCGCGACATTGATAAAACCAGAGAGGTAGCCGCCCGATACGGCATCGGGCACAGCACGACTGATCTTGCAGAGAGCCTGGCGCTCAAAGAAGTCGATGCGGTCATTCTCTGCACGCCTACCCAGATGCATGCTGAGCAGACCCTGGCGTGCCTCAAGGCGGGCAAGCATGTGCAGGTAGAAATCCCCTTGGCTGACAGCATTCAGGGTGCTGAAGCCGTCGTCTCCATGGCCAAAACCAGTGGCCTGGTGGCCATGTGCGGCCACACCCGCCGTTTTAATCCCAGCCACCAGTACATCCACAGGGAAATTGCGGCGGGCAAATTCAAGCTCCAGCAGATGGATGTGCAAACTTATTTTTTCCGCCGCAGCAACATGAATGCGCTGGGCCAGCCACGCAGCTGGACCGACCATTTGCTGTGGCACCATGCCGCGCACACGGTCGATCTGTTCGCTTACCAATGCGGTAGCCCGGTTGTCAAAGCCCACGCTGTACAGGGGCCGATTCACCCGGTGCTGGGCATTGCGATGGACATGAGCATCCAGCTCAAGGCGGCCAGCGGCGCGATTTGCACGCTGAGCCTGAGTTTTAACAACGATGGCCCGCTGGGCACGTTTTTCCGTTATATCGGTGACACGGCTACCTACCTGGCCCGTTACGACGACCTGTTCAATGGCAAAGACGAAAAAATCGATGTGAGTCATGTGGACGTGAGCATGAACGGCATCGAACTGCAAGACCGCGAGTTTTTTGCCGCCATACGCGAAGGCCGCGAGCCCAACAGCAGTGTGGCCAGTGTGCTCGACTGTTACCGGGTGCTGCATGACCTGGAGCAGCAGCTTCAATGCGCGTGACTTGACTGCCCGTGACAGGGGATGTGTGAAGGAGTCGCTTGTGCGGCTGGCAAACTGTGCGTGGGCAAGCCAGGTCGCAGGTTGCTGCAAGGCCATCAGAACGCGCCTACAGCATTGACAGGCGTTGCCTGACCCGGTACGGTCATGATCTGGGCAATCATCAAGGCACGACCTGTGAAACCTGTCCAGGATGGAGACTATCGGACAGGCGTGCATTGCACCGGCGATTTGTGTTCAAACTCCCTCCAAGGATACCGTTATGGCCAGTGACAACGACTTCAATCTTGACCCGATCACCAAAGAGCCGGGGGCCCATCCATTGGGCACCGGCGTGGGCGCAGCGGTGGGCGGTGCTGCAGCCGGTGCCGTACTCGGTACTTTCGCTGGACCCGCCGGGGCTCTGGTAGGCGCTGTTGCAGGTGCCTTCGCAGGTGGCCTGGGCGGCAAGGCTGCTGCTGAATCCATGAATCCTACCGCAGAGCAGGCGTACTGGGCAAGCGCCTATGAACAGGAACCTTATTACGAAGCAGGCCGGCCCTTTGACGACTACGCACCGGCTTACCAGCTGGGTACCCACGCAAGGGCGCAATATCCCGGCACCTTTGATGAGGTGGAAGCCCGCTTGGCAACCCATTGGGAATCACAAAAAGAACGCTCCTTGCTGTCCTGGCAACAAGCCCGGTCTGCAACACTTGCTGCCTGGGAACGTGCCGGTCAGCAGGTTGACACTGCGCCTGGCTGGCGTGCACAAGACGACGCTGAACCCCAACCGTTGGCATATGGTGATGTTTTAAGCGGCCTCAATGGGCTGCTGGAAGCCTGCCGTGATGGCGAGAACGGTTTTCGTGAATGCGCCGACTACAGCAAGGCTGACAATCTGAAAGAACTGCTCAATCGCTATGCGCAAGAGACGGCGACGAACAGGGCCGAGTTGCAGTCGTACATCAGGGAGCTGGGTGGCCAGGCTGAAGACAGCGGCTCAGTCGTTGGTGCCCTGCATCGGGGCTGGGCTTCCGTGCGCGGCACTTTAGCCGGCCATAGTCCAGACAGCATACTTTCGGAATGTGAGCGTGTGCAGGATGCCCTGCTGGCTGCTTACAGCCAGGCCCGTGAGCAAGAACTCCCAGCGCACATTGCACAGGCACTGGAGCAGCAGGCCGAAGGTGTGCGGAAAAACCGTGACCGCATCAAAGAGTTGCAAGACACGCTGAAAACGGAAGACTGGTAATTCCTGACCTTGACAACCCGCCCGCGATTACCCAGCTGCTGCAACAGGCTTATCCATCAGCGGTATGGTGACTGGACCTTCAACCCATCATTTTTTCACCCACTGGAGTTTTATATGACAACACGTCGTCACGCTACCCGCCTTGCTTTTGCCACCATGACCCTGGTAGCAGCTGCTGCCATCACAGGTTGCGGCATGTTGAGCAACTCTTCCAATCTGGTGGCGTTTGCGACCCAGCTGCGCGCTGCCAATGAAGTCCCGCCCAATCCCAGCCAGGGCAGCGGCACGGTAGATGCCGTGCTGAACAAAGACACCAACCTGCTGCGCTGGAAGGTCAACTACACCGGCCTGACCGGACCCGCAACTGCAGGTCATTTCCACGGCTCGGCTGCAGTGGGTGCCAATGCCGGGGTCGTATTGCCATGGCCAGGCGTCATGAGCACGCCCTCAGAGGGCAGCGCTACCCTGACGGCAGCCCAGGTGGCGGACCTGATGGCAGGCCGCTGGTACGCCAATGTGCACACCGCAGCGCATCCGGGCGGCGAGGTACGTGGGCAGATGACGGTGCGCAACTGACTCGACCGCTCTCTGCTATAAAAATCAGAGCTGCAGGCCCCCGGTTTCTATACCGCAGGGGCCTTTTTTATGCTCAAACCTTATACCAAAGCCTCTTGTATTGACACAAGCGACACAAGTGGCAGAAGCGGTGCAAGCCGGGGAAAGGACACCTGCTGGCGCATCAGTACACCACTGAGTAACGCAAGCCTTTGAAGTTCAGAACCGCTGACTTGGCTCTGATCTGCTCCAGCTGCAAATCGGGCGCGGGCTTTTCACCCTCACGAAACACCTCGCCGTTGATGATCAGCATGCGCAGGGCCTGGTTGTCTGAATAGGTCGAGCCGCTGATGACAACTTTAGGCAGTGTCTGGCGAATATCCGGCGGTAACTCGCCAACCGGCAAGATGCGCGGGCTAGCTGGCGCTGGCGCAGCCGCAACTGTGGCAACAGACCCGGTTCGGGGGGCTGGTTTCGCACTGACAACTGACGCGGCTGACTTGACGACCGGGCTGGCTGTGTCGGTCACAGCAGCAGGAGTGAGGGTCAAGGCGGATGCGGCGGTTGCGGCGGATACGGTGGTTTGAGCCGATGCGGCTATTGCGGTCTGGCTCGCTATGGGCGGACTGACGGCCATGCCCGGCACGCTGGCCCCGACCACCGCCGGACCCAGGCCAGACCCAGGCCAGACCCAGGCAAACCAGGCCAGCACGCCCAGCAATGCCAATGCGAGCGCAGCACCAGCCCATAACAGCGGTTTGGCCACAGCACGCGAATCAGCTATAGGCCTGCGCAGGGGTACGGACTGGCTATGCAAGCCAGGAACGCCACCCCGCTCACGCTCTGACTCGGCTCTTTTGAGGGCATCAAGAATATAGGACATGATTTTTTAACGCCTTGAGTGGCTTCCTGGGCAGCATATTGAACGCGGATATCGTTGATCTAGGGAGGCATTGTCTTCAGGCGCGGCTCGTTGATGCCTGCTGCGCGGTTGAGCTGCATCAGGGTCATCGGTCCGGCCTGGCCATCAGGGCTTAAACCGTTGGCCAGCTGGAAAGCATAAATTCGCTCACGAAGGCCAGATGATTGAAAAGTACCGGAAGGCTCTGGCAGCTTGGCTAACTGGGCTTGCAGCCACTCGTTCGCAGGCCTGCCCTTGCCATTGACAACCTGTTCAGCGTAGTCGTCTGGGACACGCCACAGCGTGGCAAAGTCGCCTCGCCAGAGCCCGGCCAGCACCGTCAGCGATACCGAATAGGTTTGCGCGCCCAGGCGCAATGAGGCGGTCTGGTCGGTCAGACCTGACAGCAAGGCAGGAACAGGACGCTTGTTGCCGCCCACCAGCGTGATGATGCCGGGGCGGTTGAGGTCACGTATCAACCCCAGATTGGCAGGTTTGCTGTCAAAGCAGATCACCCGTTGCTGCCGTGCTGCAGCACACGGCTCTGCAGCATCTGTGCCAGCTAGCGTTAACCCCCATAGCTGGCCCAGCGCTTGCCATGCCTGGTTAGTGGTAAGTGTGCTGGCCGTTATCTGGTCACCCAAATCGGCGGCAGAAAGCAATGCAGTGCTGGGTGTCACTGCGGCAGCGGCTACCACGGGCAAGGCCGCAGGGGTCGGTGGCGTTGGTGGAGTTGGTGACATCGGCACTACAGCGGCAACCGAAGCTGCGGCAGATGGTAAAACTGCTGGTGGCGGTACCGTTTTCAAGTCTGTCAACAAGAGCTTCAGCGGTGTTGCACCTGGATTTTTTTGCATCCATAAAATGCTGCCCAGCAGTGCCGCCCCAGCCAGCAGCCCTGCCAGGCCGGCCAGGGCGACTGTGGAGGTTGGTGCCAGACTGCGGGGGGTCTGCCCGTTATGACCCTCCAGACCGGTCAGACCCGTATGCGCCCGCACACCCAGCCTGGGACCGAACACTTCTGATGCGGCTTGATCGACTGTACGGCGATTTATTTGCGTCGTGCCACTGGCATAAGCCCCCAGCATGGCCCGGCCGCACAGCAAATTGATGCGACGCGGGATGCCTTGCGACAGCTTGTGGATGCGAGCCAAAGCCGGTTTGTCAAAAGGCAGTACGCCTGTCAAACCCGCCACGGCCAGCCGGTGGACGATGTAATGGCGGGTTTCAAGCTCTGACAGGGCGTCCAGGTGAAACCGGGCAATCACGCGCTGCGCCAGCTGCTCCAGCTCCGGGCGGGCCAGCATGTGGCGCAGTTCGGGCTGGCCAATCAGCACGATCTGCAACAGTTTGCGCTCGCTGGTTTCCAGATTGGTCAGCAGCCGCAGTTGCTCCAGTACATCCGCGGACAGGTTTTGTGCCTCGTCAATGATCAGCACATTGTTCTGGCCTGCCGCGTGACCGTCGAGCAAAAAACGGTTCAGGGGGTCAATGAAGTCTTTGGCCGTTGATGCATTTTGGGGCAGGGCGATATGAAACTCGTCGCAAATCGAGCGCAGCAACTCATCTGCGGTGAGTTTGGGGTTAAAGATATAGGCCACATTACAGTTAGCCGGTAGTTGCTCCAAAAAGCAGCGGCACACCGTCGTTTTGCCAGTGCCAATCTCGCCACTGAGCAACACAAACCCGCCCCCGCCCTCCAGACCGTACAGCAAATGCCCCAGCGCCTCGCGGTGCCGCTCGCTCATAAACAGGTAGCGCGGGTCCGGTGCGATTGAAAAAGGGTCCTGGGTCAGACCGAAAAAATGGGCGTACATGGCTAGAGGATAGGGTATGCCACTGTTCAACCCGTCACCAGACAGTGCATAGCCATGGCAAAACGCCTGATGCACCCCTGATCTGCCGCTATGCCAGTGCCTGCTGATGTGCCCATCAGCGTCAACCCCGAATGCGGACTGCGTGCGACTGCAAGCAAAGTAAACTCGACAGCAGACCGCGCCATGCGCCAGCGCACGCAGTCATCGCACACAGCCAACGCAGCCAGAACATCAGTGGCATTTCCTGAGGAAGACCATGACCGCATCCAGCCTGCCCCACCCCACACCCTCCGAAACCAGCCTGATTTACCTGTCCGGCTTCGGCAACGAGTTTGCCAGCGAGGCCATCGCTGGCGCTCTGCCAGAAGGCCGCAACAGCCCACAACGTGCGCCCCATGATTTGTACACCGAGCTGCTGTCTGGTACTGCGTTCACGGCACCGCGTGCCGAGAACCGGCGCACCTGGCTGTACCGGCGTCAACCGTCGGTGATGGCCGGTGCCTACCAGGCTTATGCGCAGCCGCTGTGGACGGGCGGGGCCGCAGGTGGGCAAGTGGTGCCGCCTGAGCCACTGCGCTGGAGTCCATTTGAGATTCCGGTCGA
>JBBRMH010000117.1:0-12789 GCA_038230935.1 Burkholderiales bacterium
AGCAGGCGAGCAAGGCAGAGGCTTTGCAGTCGTTGCTGCAGAAGTGCGCAATCTGGCCCAGAGAAGCGCCGCAGCGGCCAAAGAGATCAAGACCCTGATAGGCGACTCGGTGGACAAGGTCGAAGAAGGCAGCAAACAAGTCGCTGAAGCAGGCAAGACCATGGACGAGATTGTCGGCAGCGTCAAACGCGTGACCGACATCATGGCCGAGATCAGTGCAGCCAGCCAGGAGCAGACCCAGGGCATAGAGCAGATCAACCAGGCGATTACGCAGATGGACCAGGTGACCCAGCAAAACGCAGCGCTGGTAGAAGAAGCTGCAGCGGCTGCGGCTTCACTGCAAGAGCAGGCTAGCGGGTTGTCGCAGGTGGTCAGTGTGTTCAAGCTGGACAGCCAGCAGGTGCATTACGCAGCGCAACCCCAGCGCATAGCACCAACTCATAAAAGCACCCCAATGCAGCCGCCTTCGGCTGGACGGACCATTGCCGCGCCTCAACGGAAACAGGCAATGGCAGACAGGCCAAAGCAGCTCGCTGCAGCAACTGCAGGCGGTGATTGGGAAGAGATTTAAGAACTATCTATCGCGAAAAATCATGCAATCGACCATAAACGCTCCTTCAATATCAGCCTCAACAGCCATGCCGCATGGGGCGTCAGCTAACGCCAATGCACTGGAGTTTTTAGCCTTTACCCTGGGCCAGGAAGAGTACGGCATCGACATCCAGAAAGTACAAGAGCTGCGCAGCTACGACACCGTGACCCGTATCGCCAACGCGCCAGAGCACATCAAGGGTGTGGTGAATTTGCGCGGCATCATCGTGCCCATTATCGACATGCGCATCAAGTTCAACCTGGGTACACCCGCGTATGACCAGTTCACGGTAGTGATCATTTTGAACGTTGCCAGCCGTGTGATGGGCATCGTAGTGGACAGCGTCTCGGACGTGATCACCTTAAGCCCGGAGCAGGTCAAGCCAGCACCAGAAATGGGCTCGGTGCTCGACACCGATTACCTCATCGGTCTTGGCACGCTTGATGAACGCATGCTGATTCTGGTGGATATTGACCGCCTCATGTCAAGCAGCGAAATGGGCTTGATCGAAAAACTGGCTGCCTGAACAAACTAAATCTAATTAACCGACCGGCTCAAATTTATTCTTCTAACAAAGTGGCGGTAAACATCATGAACTTTTTAAGAAATCTCAATATTGGTACCAAACTTTTCCTCGGGTTTGGTTTTGTGCTGGCCATGATGCTGGCACTGTCAGCATTTTCAATGCTACAGATGAAAAATGTTTCAACCAAAGTAAAACATGGGACTCAATTGTCTGCAGAAAAGTTGGTACCCTTGTACTTGGCACGCGAGGCACTTGGCCAGACCGGGCTGGCCGCACGCAATGCCTTCGTCTTTACCAAGGAGGAGGATGCAAAGAAAGAGCTTGATGTGCTGGATCAGCAAAAGACCATGTATCTGGAGGCGCTGAAATCTCTCGCGCCACGTTACCAGGGCGATGCGGATTTCGACATGGTTAGCAAAGGCCTGCTGCAAATGGCTGAAGAACTAAAGCGGCCACGCAAATACCGGGAAGCCGGCCAGATGAAGGAGTATGGCGAATTTCTGGTCAACGAATGCAGCCCACTACGCCGTCAAATTGTGAAGGATCTCGACAAGGTGATTCAATCGGCAGAGGTGCAAAAGAATGCAAATGATCAAGCTAGCAACGCCATGCTAAACGAATCTATCTTCTGGACTACGGTTGTTTCAGCTACCGCCCTTGCTTTTGGAATCTCGCTGGCCTTTGTGTTGGCACGGGGCATCACATTACCGATTAGGCGAGCAGTTTTATTTGCCAAACAGATTGCGACTGGTGACCTGACTGGCCGCATGAGTGAGCCCTCCAAAGACGAAATTGGTCAACTGACCATTGCCTTGAAAGACATGAACGACAGCCTGTCCCGAGTAGTGGGCGAAGTTCGCCAGGGCACAGACACCATAGCCACAGCTTCCAGCCAGATAGCGGCGGGCAACATGGACTTGTCCTCCCGCACAGAGCAGCAAGCCTCGTCCCTGGAAGAGACCGCAGCGTCGATGGAGGAACTCACCTCCACAGTCAAGCAAAACGCAGACAACGCCCGTCAGGCCAACCAGCTGGCAGTGTCCGCCTCCAGCGTTGCCGTCAAGGGTGGCGCGGTGGTCTCCCAAGTGGTCGACACCATGAGCGCGATCAACACATCGTCGAAAAAGATTGTTGACATCATTGGCGTCATAGACGGCATTGCCTTTCAGACCAACATCCTTGCCCTGAACGCAGCCGTAGAAGCCGCAAGAGCTGGCGAGCAAGGCAGAGGCTTTGCAGTTGTAGCTGCAGAAGTGCGCAACCTGGCCCAAAGAAGTGCAGCAGCAGCCAAAGAGATCAAGACCCTGATTGGCGACTCGGTGGACAAGGTCGAAGAAGGCAGCAAACAGGTCGCTGAAGCGGGCAAGACCATGGACGAGATTGTCGGCAGCGTCAAACGCGTGACCGACATCATGGCCGAGATCACAGCGGCCAGCCAGGAGCAGACCCAGGGCATCGAGCAGATCAACCAGGCCATCACGCAGATGGACCAGGTCACCCAGCAAAACGCAGCACTGGTTGAAGAGGCTGCAGCGGCAGCGTCCTCACTGCAAGAGCAGGCCAGTGGATTGAGTCAGGTGGTCAGCGTCTTCAAGCTGGACAACAGCCAGGCAAGCCACTACGCAGCAACTCCGCAGCGCACAGCACCGGCTTATAAAAGCGCACCCATGCAGCCACCACCCGCCAAACAGGCCATTGCAGCGCCCAGGCGCAAACAGGCCCAGGCGACGCAGCCCAAACAGCTTGCCACAGCAGGTGCGGGCGGGGACTGGGAAGAGTTTTAAAAGACCATGAGTCCAGCGCTCTGAAAGCTGGATTTTTGAGTGTCGCTGGTACGTCACTGACGGTGTTGGTGAGAGCCAGTGGACGATGCAGGCAGATGAGTCGTTTTTTTATTCAACACAAAGGAGAGATCGCAATGGAACGTAAATATGGAATGAAACTGGCAGCTGCACTAATGTTTGGTGCAGTGCTTTCTACGGGCGCGGCCTGGGCCAGCGACCCTAAAGCAGCGATAGCCGCCATGGATGCGCGGCTGATCAAAATTGGTGATCCGCGTGTAGACGGCGCAGATAAAGCCGGGGATGTCGCAGCTCCAGCACTTTTCTACGGTGCACGCAAGATCAACAACAACTATGACGTAGTCGATGACGTCAAGAAAACGTCTGGTGCTACCGCTACCGTATTCGTCAAAAACGGTGACGAGTTCACGCGAGTCAGCACCAATGTGTTGACACCAGAAGGCAAACGCGGCGTGGGAACGAATTTGGCTCGTGCAAAAGCTTACGAGGCTGTCAACAAGGGCGAGCAGTTCTGCGGACCGGTCGATGTTTTGGGCACAGCATTTGATGCTTGTTACAACCCGATCAAAGACAAGGGCGGCAAGATTATTGGCGCAACTTATATCGGCTTTAAGAAGTAACTTTGATGAGCTCAGAGCCGGCATCTCTGATGCAGGGTTGGCTCTGTCAGGTACCGCTCTGGGAAAAGCCCGGAGTTTTCTGCAAACTGTTTGGGTCACACCATGATGAATTTTCTCAAGAGCGCCAGATGGTTTTCGAAAATGCGGTTGGGCAACAAACTGGCATTGGCCTTCACCATGGTGGTGGGGATGACGCTGTTACTTACAGGTTTTGGCATCTTCACGCTCGCCAAGGTGAATGATGAATCCAGCGATTTGGCTACCAAATGGATGCCGGCTGTGGGCTACACAACCAAAATGCGAGCCGCTATTTTGGAGTTTCGTGAATTTGAGGTCAAACATACCCGGGCAGAAGACGCCAGTTACATGGATGAGTATGAAGACAAGATGAAGGACGCCTTGAAGGTTGTCACCGATCAATTGGGCGGTTACGAAAAAATTGTGGAAAACTCCGAGGAGATAAAACAGCTGGCAGTCTTCAAGAAGTCGTGGGAAAGCTATCTGGTAATCAATAAGAACGTCATCGGCTTGAGCCGTGCCAATAACCAGAAAGATGCTCGTGAGATCGGTGACGGAGCCGCCAAGATGGCTTCTGATGACAGTATTTTTGTACTCGACAAGCTAACCGCATTAAATTTTGAAGGTGGAAAGCAGGCTGCCGAGCATGCGGATTCGACCTATAAAAACGCTCGCATATTGATGATTGGCTTGCTCTTCGGAACGATCCTAATGAGCGCGTTGGTAGCTGTTTTCATCACGCGTGACTTGCTGCGTGTATTAGGCGGTGAACCTGGCCACGCGGTTCAAATCGCGAGCCGTATCGCTGAAGGTGATCTTGCTGTGACGATAGACACCAAGCTGAACGACCAAAGCAGTCTGATGTATGACATGAAGAACATGCGCGACAGCCTGTCCCGGGTTGTAGGCGAGGTTCGCCAAGGCACAGACACGATAGCCACAGCCTCCAGCCAGATAGCGGCAGGCAACATGGACTTATCGTCCAGAACAGAGCAGCAAGCCTCTTCGCTCGAAGAGACCGCAGCTTCAATGGAAGAACTCACTTCCACAGTCAAGCAAAACGCAGACAACGCCCGTCAGGCCAACCAGCTGGCAGTGTCCGCCTCCAGCGTCGCCGTCAAAGGAGGCCATGTGGTGGCTCAGGTGGTAGACACCATGAGCGCCATCAACACATCGTCGAAAAAGATCGTCGACATCATCGGCGTGATTGACGGCATTGCCTTTCAGACCAATATCCTGGCCCTCAACGCCGCAGTAGAAGCGGCCAGGGCCGGCGAGCAAGGCAGAGGCTTTGCAGTTGTCGCCGCAGAGGTGAGAAACCTGGCTCAAAGAAGTGCAGCAGCAGCCAAAGAGATCAAGACCCTGATTGGCGACTCGGTGGACAAGGTCGAAGAAGGCAGCAAACAAGTCGCTGAAGCGGGCAAGACCATGGACGAGATAGTGGGCAGCGTCAAACGCGTGACCGACATCATGGCCGAGATCACAGCGGCCAGCCAGGAGCAGACCCAGGGCATAGAGCAGATCAACCAGGCCATCACACAGATGGACCAGGTCACCCAGCAAAACGCAGCGCTGGTTGAAGAAGCGGCAGCGGCGGCGGCCTCACTGCAAGAGCAGGCCAGTGGACTCAGTCAAGTGGTCAGTGTGTTCAAGCTCGACAGCCAGCAGATTAGCTACGCCCAGCCTCAGCACACAACACTGGTTTACAAAAGCACCCCTCGCCAGCCACCAGCGGCCAAACAGGCAATTGCAGCGCCCAAGAGCAAGCAAGGTCTTGCAGTCAGGCCCAAACAGCTTGCCACCACAGGTGCAGGCGGGGACTGGAAAGAGTTTTGATGGGCACGCTTGCGCTCGTGGTGTTCACGCGGGCTGAACTTGTCAAAGTACGGCAAAAGCCCCTTCAAATTTGCTCCCGGTCTGCCGTTAAATAACAAGAGACAGGTGGCCTGGAACCAGTGATGTTCAGGTAACTACTTTAGAAAGACAAGGTTTATGGCAAACAATATGTTTTTTACGGGGCTAAGCGGCTTGAATGCAGCGCAGGCCGCTCTGGTGACCACTGGCCACAACACGGCCAACGTCAACACCCCTGGTTACAGCCGCCAGTCCGCACAGGTTGCATCTGCAGGGGGCAACTACACGCCGGGGGTCGGTTTTTTTGGCAACGGTGCAAAGGTGGTCAATGTCTCCCGCAGTTATGACCAGTACTTGACGGCGCAGTTCAATCAGGCGCAGTCCTCTAACGAGAGCTTGAGCAGTTATTACACACAGATCAGCCAGATCGACAACCTGCTGGCCAATCAAAAAGCCGGTCTTGCGCCTCAGCTGCAAACCTTTTTTGGTCATGTGCAGGCGGTTGCCAACACGCCTGCCGATCCTGCTGCGCGCCAGCAACTGCTCAGCTCCAGCCAGGGGCTGGCCAACCAGTTCAGGAACATGGACCAATACCTGACCAGCATCAACGGCAGCATCAACGACCAGGTTTCGGGGAGCGTCGATCAGATCAATGCCTATGCTGAGCAGATCGCCAGCCTTAACAAGCAGGTAACCATGCTTAGCAGCGGCAATCAGGCACCGAATGATTTGCTGGACCAGCGCGACCAGCTGGTCAATGATTTGGGCAAGCTGGTGGGCACCAAGCTGGTGGTGCAAGACGGCGGGCAGTACAACGTTTTCATTGGCAATGGGCAAACTCTGGTGCTCGGCGACAAGGCCACCCGACTGGCGGCGGTCAGTTCGGCCAGCGACCCAAGTCGCACCACGCTGGCGGTCACCAATGCGGCAGGCATCAATGTCGAATTTCAGGAGAGTATGGTTTCTGGCGGCTCACTTGGCGGGCTGTTCCAGTTTCGAAATGAGACACTCACCACATCCCAAAACGCACTCGGGCGCATGGCCATTGGGCTGGCTGGTACTGTCAATGCCCAGCAAAAGTTGGGCATTGATCTGAATGGTGTGCTGGGAGAGAACCTTTTCTCGCAGGCCGTTCCAGACGTGATTGCCAGCAGCAGAAACACGGGCACCCTGGGCGTGACCGCCTCATTTTCAGACACAGGCCTTCTGACGACCAGCAACTATCGGCTGGACGTCAACACTGGGCCGAGCTTTTCAGTCACCCGGCTGTCAGACAACAAAGTTTTCAGCGCTGCCAATCTTGCAGCCACTACTCCCGCCAATACGGTCGATGGCGTCACATTCACCACCACGGGCACGGCTGCTGTGGGCGACTCGTTTTTGATCCTGCCAACCCGTGCCGGTGCACGTGACTTGACAGTGAACCTGACTGACCCTGCCAAGGTGGCAGCAGCTTCGCCCATCATCACGGGCAACACGGTGGGCAACCAGGGTAGCGGTGCGATCAGTGCGGGCACGGTAGATGCCAACTACCTGACGGCGCCTCTGGCAACGAACGTGACACTGACCTACGACAGCGCCACCAACAAGCTCTCTGGTTTTCCAGCCGGTGCCACGGTCGCGGTAACGCTGGCCAATGGCACGCCTGATGCTGCCAGTCCTTATGCGGCAGGTGTGCCGGTGACTTATTCCGCAGGCGCCAAAATGACCTTTAACGGCATCACGGTCACGGTCAGCGGAACACCTGCCAACAACGACACCTTCACGGTGGCAAAAAACACGGCTGGTGTGTCTGATGGCAGCAACGCCCTGTTGTTGGGTACCTTGCAGAACAAAAAAACGCTGGGCGGTGGTACTTCCAGCTTCAACGATGCGTATGCGCAACTGGTCAGCACCGTGGGCAACAAAGCCCGGCAGGTTCAGATCGGCGGCACTGCCCAGACCAGTCTGACCGCACAGATCCGTTCCGTTCAGCAGTCGGTATCAGGCGTCAACCAGGACGAAGAAACCGCCAACCTGCTGATGTTCCAGCAAATGTACCAAGCCAATGCCAAGGTGATCCAGACGGCGTCCACCATTTTTGACGCCGTTCTGGGTATCCGTTAAATCCCCCACCAGGAGTCATCATGCGTATCAGTACCCAATCTTTCTACGAGCAAAGTAACTCGGCCATGGGCGCACAGCAGTCCAGTTTGCTGCGTGTACAGCAGCAGCTTGGTGCTGGCACCAAGATTCTGGCCCCGTCAGACGACCCACTCGCCTCGACCCGCGCGCTGGCCTTGTCTCAATCCATGGCGCTGGGCGCGCAGTACACAGCGACGCGGGCGCAGGCCACACAAACCCTGAGCGCGGAGGAAAACGCCCTGCAAAGCGTCACGACCGTCTTGCAAAACGTCAAGGGCCTGATCGTACAAGCTGGTAACGGCACCATGTCGGACGCTGACCGCGCGTTCATTGCCACCACGCTGCAAAGCAATCTGGACCAGTTGCAAGGTCTGGCCAACACCGATGACGGCAACGGGCAGTTTCTGTTTACAGGCTTCAAGAGCGGTAGCGCACCGTTCGTCAAGCAGGCCGATGGCAGCATCTTGTATGCCGGTGACCAGGGCAAACGCCTCATGCAGGTGGATGTGTCGCGCCAGATGGCCGGCGCTGATGACGGGCGCAGCATTTTCCAGTCTGTTCAAAGCGGTGCAGGTTACGTCAGCTCATCTGCGCCTGGCAATACGGGCAGTGGCGTGTTTGGTACCACCACAGTGGTTAATGCCGCCGATCCAAACTATGGCAAGGAATGGGTCATCACCTTCAACTCGCCTACGTCCTACACAGCAGACACAGTGCCGCCCTTGTCACCGGCAGCTGCGCCGTCAGTTTATTCAGCAGGTAATCCCATCGCCTTGGGTGGCATACAAGTAGCTATCAGCGGTGCGCCAGTTGCTGGTGACACGTTTAACGTGGCTACTGCCAAAAATGCAGGGACCGACGTTTTTGGTGCTATCAGTGACGCGATCAAGGCGCTCAACACTACCGGCGGCGGGGCAGATGCCCAGGCCAAGGTACTCAATGCCCTGAGCACAGTCAACCGCAAAGTTACCAACGCCTACGACAACGTTTTGACCATACGCTCTTCAGTTGGCTCCCGCCTCAATGAGTTGGACGCACTGACCGTGACGGGTGACAACCGGACTCTGACTGAGAAAACCAGCCTGTCTGACCTGCAAGACCTGGACTACGCCTCCGCAATGTCCGAGTTCTACCAGCGCCAGACCGCACTGCAGGCCAGCCAGCAGACCTTTGTGCGTATCCAGAAAATCTCGCTGTTCAATTACCTGTAGATTTTTTGGTACGAATCCAGGCTTATTGCTCCGGCCCGATGAAGTATTGAGTTTCCGTTTGGGTTGAGCCTGTCGAAGTCTGGCTTGCACAGTGAAACCCTTGGACAAGCCCAGGGCGAACGGATCAAGAAATTCAGACTTAAAAGAGCCGGATCAGTAGGTGGGTGAGGCGTGGCAGTTATGTCCCGCCTACCTGAGCAGACTGTTGTGCATGTGAAGCTGCAGCAACAGCGCCTCAAACAGTGGGGTCATTAAAGGTGACTGGGACGCCAGCATGTGGCGCAGCCCCTCGCCACTGATGGCGATACAGTCGGTATCCTCCAGTGCAATGGCAGACGCACTGCGAACCCCATGAGCCAAAAGGCACTGTTCGCCGAGCGATTCGCCCTTGCCTACCGTGGCAAAAGGATGGCTGGAGCGCGAATCAAGTATTCGCACAGCGCCCTTTTCAACAATGTAGAGCTTGTCAGCCACGTCACCCGTCCAGAAAAGGACGTCATTTGCTTTGAACTGCACGCTTGTAAAACCACTCATGCCAGGTTCTCCGGTATTTCTTTCAAGTCCAGCGTTCGCACGATGGCGGTTCGGCAAATGCCGCGCAGCCCTGTATTGAGTCGTGCAAGTTCTTGTTGGGCGTCTTCGATGGGAATGGAAAGCGTGTGAACGGTCTCTTTTGCAGTGACGGTGAAGGAATGTGGCAGGTTGGCCATGCCTTCTGCCAGGCCCATCACACTACCGGGACCCAGGGTGAAGTTATTTTTCGCGTCGCTGGCCGTCATGTCCCCCGAGATGACGATGTGGGCCAGATGCACGCGGTCACCGCGCAAAGCGATCTGGTCGCCGGGATTGAACACGCACCTGTCCAGATGGGTGTTTTGTTTCAAGCTAGAAAAGAGTCTGTCCTCGGTGGTCAGGCCAACGGCATCATTCACCCCGGCCGTTTCGGGTGAAAGCGGGTTGCCTGTGCCAACAGGTTTTACCTTGGACTGTGCGACCGAAAAGTGGGCTGGGCTGCGAATATCAGTGGTCATGAAAGCAATTTCCTTATTTCAATGTCCTGCGTTACAACGCACATCGTAGCCAACACAAATTGCTATTAATTACATAGCTACCGGTGCATATTTTACGTGGGCTATAGCACTAAATGCCTTATTTTATGTCTTGAGTACACCCACGCGGGCATTATGGACGCAAGCCTTGGAGAACCGCGGCAGTTGTGGCAAACCCGGCTGCAAAGCGCGGCTCCAGGAAAGGCCCGAGGTACTGCATCAACAACTGCAGCATGGCAATGCCCCCCAGCAGCGTGATCGGAAAACCCACCGCAAAAATACTGAACTGGGGGGAGGCGCGGTTCAAAATGCCCATGGCCAGATTCAGTGTCAACAGGGCCGTGATCAAAGGCAGCGCCAGCATAAGGCCACCAGCAAAAATCTGCCCACCTGCTGACACCAAGACAAACCAGCCGCTTGCTGCCAGCGGTGCGTCAGCAATCGGCACGGTGCGAAAACTTTCTGCCAGCACCATGATGAGCATCAGGTGGCCATCGACGGCCAGAAATATCAGGGTAGCCATCACGTTCAGAAAGCGTGCCAGCACCATGGTCTGGCCGCCGCTGGTCGGGTCGAAAAAAGTGGCAAAAGACAGGCCCATCTGCAGGCCGACGTACTCACCGGTAGCCTGGACAACGACAAAAACCAGACGCATCGAAAACCCCATGGTCACACCAATGAGGATTTGCTGAATCAAAATCCACATGCCGGCCACCGACACCAAGGGTGCAGCAGGCATGGGCCCCAGTGTGGGCGCGATCACAACCGCCAGCAATACTGCCAAAGAGACTTTGACAGTGCGTGGCACGGTTCGCTCACTGAACACAGGCGCCGTGCTGACAAGTGCCAGCATACGCACAAAGGGCCAGAAAAAAGCGGCTATCCAGAGCGTCAGCTGTTCAGAGGTGACCGAAAAAACCGGAGGCATCAACCCACCAGCTGGGGAATCGACGAAAACAGCGCGCGCATGTAGTCCAGTACCAGGCTGAGCATCCACGGCCCGGCAATCACCAGTGTGGCAAAAACAGCCAGCAGCTTTGGAATGAAAGACAGTGTCATTTCGTTGATTTGCGTGGCTGCCTGAAACAGGCTGATCAGCAGGCCCGTCACAAGTGCCACCAGCAGCAGCGGCGCACCGAGCAGCAAAGACAGCTTCATGGCTTCGTAGCCCATGGTCATGATGGACTCGGGGGTCATATCCGTTGCTCCTCCCAGTGGGTGTGATGCATGTCAGGCTCAGGTGTAAAAGCTCTGGGCAAGCGCGCCGATCAGCAGCTGCCAGCCATCGACCAGAACAAAAAGCATGAGTTTGAAAGGCAGGGCAATGCTGGCAGGTGGCACCATCATCATGCCCATGGACATCAGCACGCTGGCCACCACCAGGTCAATGATCAGGAAGGGAATGAAAATGGTAAAGCCAATCTGAAAAGCGGTTTTCAGCTCGCTGATCACAAAGGCCGGCAGCAGGATGCGCAAGGGAACCTGTTCTGGCCCCTCCATTTTTTCAATATTGGCAAGTTTGGCAAACAGCGCCAGGTCGGCTTCACGCGTTTGCTTGAGCATGAACTGCTTGAAGGGCTGAACACCGCGTTCAAGCGCCTGCTCTGTGCTGATTTTGTTTTCCGAAAAAGGCTTGTAGGTTTCGTTGTAAACCTTGTCGAACACCGGCGACATGACAAAGAAGGTCAGGAACAGCGACAGGCCCACCAGAATCTGGTTCGGCGGGGAAGACTGGGTACCCATCGCCGTGCGCAGCAAGTCAAGAACAATCAGGATACGGGTGAAACTGGTCATTGACAGCAGTAGGGCCGGCAGGAAGGACAGCGACGTGATCAACACCAGCGTCTGCACGCTGAGCGACCAGGTCTGGCTACCCCCGAGGCCTTGTGTGCTGACAATACCGGGCAGGCCCTGTGCAGAGGCCGCTGTGGGCCAGAGCGCCTGTGCCAGCAGCACCATTAGCACCAGTGCTGCGAACGTGAGCATCGGCCGTAAAGCCGGACGTCTTTGCCGAAGGCAAGAATGTGTGTTCATCAGTCCCGCTTTTTTTGCTGGTTGAACTTGCCCAGGGATTCGAGCAACTTTTGCGAGAATACGCTCACCGGGGTAGTGCCTTGCAGCCCCGCTGAAGGCGTCTCAATCGGGGTTTGTGCGGGCAGGGTGTGCAGTGCCCTCACTTGCCCGGGCGCAACACCCAGCACCAGCCAGGAGCCGCCCACTTCTACCACCACCACACGTTCGCGCTGGCCCCCCATGGTGCTGGAGACAACCTTGAGCAGTTGCCCACTGCCCGACTGGCGCAGGCCAAATCGCCGGACGACCCAGCCACACAGAAAAATCAGCGCCAGTACCAAGGCCAGCGCAAAAGCGGCCTGCAGCAGGCCGGTCAGACCGAATGAGCGTACCGGCTCTGCCACTGGCGCTGGCACCGTAGGCAGCACCGCGCCCGCTGCCAGGCTGAACCAGGCCAGTAACGACGCGGCCAGACGGGGAAGCTGTCTTTGCATCATCTGCATCATCAGCATCATCGGTTGAGTTTCTGAATGCGTTCGGAAGGTGTGATGATGTCTGTCAGGCGAATGCCGTACTTCTCGTTGACTACCACCACTTCTCCTTGCGCGATCAGGTAGCCATTGATAAATACATCCATGGGCCCGCCTGCCAGGCCGTCGAGTTCCACGACTGAGCCTTGCGAGAGTTGCAGCAGATTTTTCAGGGTGATACGGGTGCGGCCCAGCTCGGCCGTCAGCTGGACGGGTATATCCAGCAGCCTGTCAATATCGCCCGGCACAATGCCCGACCGGGTCTCGCCTTGCAAAGGCGGAAACACATGAGCTGGCGCTACGGGAGGTGGTGCTGGTGCAGCGGCTGTGGTGGTTGCCTGGGCCTGCTCGGCCAGCGCGCTGCCCCAATCGTCAAGTTCTTCTGTCACGGGTTCGTCCTTGTTGCCTTCATTCATGGTTGCGCTCCTTGCCTTGGCCTTTGTCCTGGTA
>JBBRMH010000118.1:0-12757 GCA_038230935.1 Burkholderiales bacterium
ACACTTTCTGCCGTGAGAAAAAGGGCATCGGCCAGATCCGCTGTACACCCGTCCCCGTGCTCGCACGACTCTGCCAAAAGCAGGAAGGGCCCATACTTGCCCTCACGTGAAAGCAGGGCTTGAACAATTGCATCCGGCAGCACGAGCCGGTTGAGCACCTGCGAAATAGGCATACCCAACATTTGGTCGAGTAATGAAAACATACCTACAACAAATAAGTCATCCAGCTCGTTATTAGAAAGCCGTCCCTGGCCAAGGAGTTCCACCAGCCGTCCGCGTACTACGGCAGCTTGCAACAGGGCTGGGGAAAATCCCGCATTGCTGGCCATCACCAGCAGCAGTGATAGCCAGCGAAACAAAGGGGTGTAGCCCAGCATCGTCACTGCATGGCGCAAAGACTGGATTTCGACCTCAATGCCAAAGCTTGCTGAATTGATATAGCGAAATAATTTGTAGGAAAGAATGGCATCACTCTTGAGCAGTTTTTCAAGGTGCCACACATCAGCGTTTTCCTGAACCATCTGCATCAGTTGCAAGATCAGTTTGGCTTGCGAGGTCAGCATCCCAGGCGTGCTGGTAACCCGGGGTGACCTGCAGAGTGCCTCAAAAAAAACAGGTATGTCCAACGAAGCACATGCTTCAAAGTCGCTCCACTGGTCAGACTGCCCGGCCACGACAGAAATGGCTGGGTGATGTTTTTTTACCAGCTCGGATATCTCGGACAGCTTTGCAACGTCTGGATGAACCTCCAGGTGCGTCATCATGCAAAGTAGCGCCTGATTGGCCTGCACGAAAGCAGGATTGACCCCGCACAGGGCCAGACCAAACCCCTCTTCCCGTAATGCAGCAAGTGCAGGATAGTCTGCCTCAGACAGCACCTCATGATCGAGCACCCACACCATATTGTTGGGTGCCATGACCTGACGCTCACTCGCGCTTAAAACCAGGGGGTTCCCTTGCAGGAACAAGATACTGGACCAGCTGTCACCTTGCAGGCCAGACACGAGCTTGACAGGCCCTGCAGCGCCTTTCAGGCCGTTTTTTTTCTGCCATGCGAGCTTGTAGCCCAACACCCGTTGCCGGGGATTGAGCAGCGGCGATCTCACCAGGTAATTATTTTCAGGCATTTAGAGTCGTGACCATGTTGTGGAATGAGCGTCTGTGTACTGTGCAACTGCCAACCGCTTTGGCAGCAAACATCCGTGACTTCACTTGGACTTTAAACAGTAGCCAGTGAAGCTATTGGTAAAAAAAAGCGGAGACTACCTCTTTGTTTTTTGAATTCAGCCACCATCAAAAATGCGCATTGCAAGGCAACCCGGCAGACATTGATCTCACAGATTTTTTCTTCAACAGTGCCCCCCTTTGCCGTAGCGGACATGGTGCTGCACCTGGTGTGTAGCACCATCGACGCAGCAATGCTGACTATCTCAAAGCTTGATGCCTTGAGCCCAGGCAATGGCTGAAAGATGGGCTTGGTTGACGTGTGCACTTGTCATGACCAGGTCTTGCGCCAGGTCTGCCACGCGACCGTCCTCCCGCTCGCTTGCCTCTGCCAGCGTCAGAACTTGCCCGTACACACCGCTACGCGACTCGATGGCCCGCAGTACGCCTTCAGGCAACACCAGCTGTCCCAAAACTTCTCTAAAGGAGACACCCAGCAGCAGGTCAAGAAAAGAATACATGCCCACTATAAAAAGATTTTCTGCTTCTCTGCGGGGAAGAAAGCCTTGCCCCAGAAGTTCCGCAAAGCGACCACGCACCATCGCCGCCTGCATCAGTGCCTGTGAGAATCCGGCTGTGTTGGTCCTGGCGAGCAAGAGCAATAACCAGCGAAACATGGGTGCATAGCCCAGCATGGCCACTGCATGGCGTGGAGACTCGATCTCCACCTTCAAGCCGAAACCTGCTGAGTTGATGTATTGAAGCAGCTTGTAGGACAGCGTCACATCGCTCTTGAGAACCTTTTCCAGATCACGGATGTCAGTGTTACCTTGCACCAATTGCATGAGCTGCAAAATCTGCCGTGCCTGTGGCGACAATTTGGTCGGACGGCTGATCTGACGGGGTGCCTGGCAGAGATTCTCAAAAAAACCGTATGCGCCCAATGCCGCACACTCTTCAAACGCCCGCCAACTCAAGACACCTTCTGCCACCACGCACGCAGGATTCATTCTTTGCCGGGCAAAGCTGCATATTTCCTGGAATTGCGGGTGGTTGAAGCGGGTCAGAATATAAGTGACCTGAGACAGTAACAGCCTGTTGGCCATCAGAAACGCAAGGTCCACGTTGCAGACTGCCAGACCAAAACCTTTCTGGTGGAGCGAAGCCACCAGGGCCGCGTTTTCTGCAGCTGCCAAGTCCTCACTTTTGAGGATCAGTACCGTCGTAGAGGGCGACAAGGTTAGCAGCAGTTCTGCTGATAATTCTGATGGCGTGGCATCCAGAAATAACAAGCCCGCCTTGATGTCCCGGACAGCTTCAGCGACGAAGCCCAGCAGGTCGCTTTCGCCAGCTGCAGGAGATACGGTGACTTGTACGTTTTTTTGCCATGCAAGCCTGTAGCCCACAACCTGCTGTTTGGGGTCAAGCAAGGGCGATCTGAAAAAATATTGGTTTTCTTGAATCAAGGTTTACAGCCTGTTGTAAGGGCAAGGTCTCCCGCATCTTCCTGCCAAGACAGATAGCGGTCATTCATATACAAACTATAGACAGTGAACCACTGTCTGATTTCCAAAAAAAGCGAGAAATAGCCCTTCTTATTTCGTATTTAACAAAGATGCTGCGGCAGAAGTCATCCGGACTGGAAAGTCAGAACCCATCGGGGTTCTGGCGACAGAACTCGCTGCTTTGCAATCGCGATCAAGCATTTCACTGCATTTCAAAATCATCCCTGTTTTAAGCTTCGATCTGCAACAGCGCTTAAGTACAGCAACGCAATACAGCCGTGACAGCGATGATTTGAAAATGAAATAGGGGGCCAGTAAAAGCTCTGATGCTCAAGGCCAGGCTGCTGGAAAACATCAACAGGCAGGGCTCACCCTGTGGGTCCTTGAGTGCAGTCGGCAAGACCAGTACATCAGCATTTTTCGCGGTTGACCACCAACAAATCAGTCATATACCCTTGTAGCCAGTCAAAGTTGATGGGTTTTTCAAGGTAGATCGAGCTGGGCGGCAACCCACCCCGTTTTTCTACGGCCTCCTTGGGCATGCCACTGATCACCAGAATTTGCATCCCCAGCAGCTGCGGATTGCGCTTGATGGCACGTAGCATCTCCATGCCGTCCACACCAGGCATGTTCATGTCGGTGATCAGCAAGTTTGGCCGCATGGTGGAGATGTCAACAAGCGCTTCCAGCGCAGACGGCATGAAGCTGCAATCGAGCGCCAGGTCCCAGTCGTCGAAATGATTTTTGTAGAGTTCACGGGCATCTTCGTCATCTTCAACCACCAGCACACTCAAACGGCTGCCTGGATGCGGGTCCAACAGCGCCCGTTGGGGATTGCTTTTATACAGATACGCGTTGATGGCGGGCAATAACAACCGAAGGTGGCCACCCAGAGTTTTCCATGCTTCAATTTCTCCTTTTTCAACCAGCGCCTCAACGGCATCCGTCGAGGCCCCCAAAAGTTTTGCCGCGTAACTTATACCGCAGTAGTCTTCACTCGAAAAGTCGTTAGTAGTGGCACTCTCAGAGAGCTGTTGTTCGCGTGACATAGTAATGACCCAATAAGGTGATGCGTTTAATTTAATCGATTTGTCGATCTAATCCAAAGATGGATGGGGATCGATTTCTAAGTGAGTGGGTGAGTGGGTGATTGAGTAATTGAGTGGGACAACTTGATGATGGACTTGTCATTGCATTTTTAAATCATGGCTGTCCAGGCACTGGGTTGCACCCTGTGCGGCTCAACGCCCATGCGTGGCAGCAATGACGCAGGTGATTTGAAAATAAAAGAGTTTTTGGGTCATGGGCGAGTGCAACGCAGTCTATTTCTTGACGGGTCTGATGCGTCTTGTGTTGTTGCAAATGCTTGTTATCCTTGAGTTTTATCCGCCTGATGCTGGCCTGATACTGTCGTGCGCACTCGGGGTGTCCGTGCATTCACATGTGCGCTCACACGCTCATTTCCATACCTTTCAAAGCAGGGTTCATGACTGCCGGGCCGCGCCGCTTGAGCTTTTCGCGACTTGTTCGCTGCGTTTCGACCACATCAATGATCAGCGCGACATTGCCGTCACCGAGAATCGTTGCGGCTGAAATCCCCGGCACCTTCCGGTAGTTGGTTTCCAGGTTCTTGACCACCACCTGATGTTGGCCCAGTAACTGGTCAACCAGCAGCGCAAAACGTGTTCCATCGGCTTGCACGATGACTGCAATACACTGCAGTGGATCATGGATGGCGTCGGGCACCTCAAACAGTTTGTGTAATTCAATCAGCGCCAAATACTCACCACGCACATGCATCACGTGTTCATCGCTGGTGATGGAGTGAACATCCTTGGCCAATGGCTGCAGCGACTCGATAACGTAATTGAGCGGCAGAATATAGACCTCATTGCCCACCTTGATTGACATGCCATTGAGAATGGCCAAGGTAAGTGGCAGCACGATCTTGATGGCGGTGCCCTGTCCGCGTACAGAGGTAATTTCCACGCGTCCTGCCATCTCGTGGATGTTGCGTTTGACCACATCCATGCCTACGCCACGACCAGACACATCCGTCACCTCTTCTGCTGTAGAAAACCCAGGCGCAAAAATCAATTGCCAGACATCTTCATCGGGCATGGTTTCACTCACCGCCATTCCCTGTTGGGTTGCCTTGGCGAGAATTTTTTCACGGGCGAGCCCGCCGCCATCGTCCTTGACCTCGATAACGATGCTGCCACCCTGGTGCTGGGCAGACAGCGTCAGGCGGCCAACAGGGTCTTTGCCTGCAGCTATACGCCGCCCTGGACTCTCAATGCCGTGGTCCAGGCTGTTTCTCACCAGATGGGTAAGTGGATCAATGATGCGCTCAATCAGCCCTTTGTCCAGCTCGGTTTCTTTGCCAATCGTCACAAATTGCACCTGTTTGCCCAACTTGGCCGACAGGTCACGTATCAGACGGGGAAAGCGACTGAAGACATAGTCCATGGGCATCATCCGGATCGACATCACGGACTCCTGCAAATCACGCGCATTTCGCTCCAGATGGCCCATGCCGCTAAGCAGTCGCTCATGCAGTACCGGATCGAGTGCGGACGCAGTTTGCGTCAACATGGACTGGGTAATCACCAGCTCCCCCACCAGGTTGATGATTTGATCAACCTTCTCTACATCGACCCTGATGGAGCCGGAGTCCTTGGGTGCTGAAGCGGGCGGCGGCGTAGCCACAGTTGCCGATGTACCCAGAGAGACTGGCACTGGCGCATGCACGGGTTCAGGCGCTTGATGCTGGATGTCTATTGAAGTGTCCTCAGCCATCAGGTCTGTCTTTTCCACACACGACGGCTCGACCACCGCAGTTTCACGGCTGATTTCAATCTGGTCAGCTTCAATGATGAAGCAGCACACAGAAATGATGTCATCGCTCTCACAGCTGGTGTCCAGCCACAGCGTCAGACTGTCTTCTGTCTGGATCTGAGCCGTGACCTGACCCAGATTGACCAGTTCCTCACCGAGCAACTTGCGGTCGTTTTCAGAAACCTTGAGAAAGCGCACCTTCAGGGGCCTCAAGCCCGGTGAAACGTCTTTCAGGACTGTCACCGGTTCAGGCGTTTTCACAGCAATCACTGAAGGTGTCACTGGCGACGCTGCAGCAGTTGATGCGCCAAGGATTCCCTGGGCAGACTCCAGCGCCAGCGCCCTCAGTACAGAACAGATATGCGCCACCATATCGGGCTCAGGCTCACCACCGGCGCGGTACGCACCCATTTGTTTTTGCAACACGTCTTTGGTCTCCAAAAAAGCATCCATCATCTGGGTTGTCAACTTCAGGTCGCCGTGGCGAGCCCGATCAAGCAGGTTCTCCAGCAGATGCGTGGTGTCGGTCAAGGCCTTGAAGCCGAAGGTCGCAGCCCCCCCTTTGATGGAGTGTGCAGCCCTGAAAATCGCATTGAGATGCTCGCTGGAAGGAGCCTGCAGATCAAGCCCCAGGAGCAATAACTCCATCTCTGCCAGCAACTCGTCGGCTTCTTCAAAAAAGGCTTGATAAAACTGGGTAATGTCCATGTTGTTTCGTTCCTGGTTGCAGTTGATGCTGACAGCCTGTATGGGCAGACGGCAGGCTGGCCTCATCTTTTGCAGGTCTGGCCTGCCCGGCTGCTGTAGCGTCCAGACACGTTTTAGACACGCTGCTCACGGCTGCCCCATCGTGAGCAGATTGCTGATCACGTCAAGCAGCGTTTGCGGCTGGACTGGTTTGGACAACCAGCCGTTGGCACCGGCCTTTCTGGCATCCGACTTATAGGCATCACCACTGAAGGTGCTCAGGACCACCACAGGTATGTGCGCGTAGTCTTCCAGCTGGCGGAGCCGACAGGTTAATTGCCCACCGTCCATTGGAGCCATGGTCCAGTCTGTCAGCACCAGATCGACCTTTTCTTGCTGAAGGTGGTCAAGTGCAGGTTGTCCGCCATCAGCCAGAAGAATGCGATAGCCGTTTTCTTCGAGAATCGCTGAAAGCATTTGCCGCATGACTGCTGAATCATCGACCACCAGAATAGTTTGGGTCATTGCGTTTTAGCTCCAGCGGGTTCACTTGAAGGCTTTGGAGTGGGCTTGCCGGCACCGCCTGGCAGTGCAGGCAAGGTCTTGTTTCCTGTCTTGGCAAGCTCAGCAGTTTCACCTTCAATTTGGGCTTGTGTATGGCGATTGAGGACCACAATACTGATGCGTCGATTGGTCGCCGCATACGGGTCCTCCTTGTTGAGATGAATGCCGGAGGCAATACCCATGACGCGCAATACTTTGTTATCCCCCAAGCCACCGGCCACCAGCTCGCGACGTGACGCATTGGCTCTGTCAGAGGACAACTCCCAGTTGCTGTAGGACTTGTCACGCTGCGCATATTGCGTCGCGTCGGTGTGTCCAGACAGAGTGATTTTGTTAGGCTGCGCATTGAGCACAGGACCAATCTCACGCAGGATGGTGCGCATGTAAGACTCCACGACTGCACTGGACCGGTCAAACATGGGCCGATTGTTACTATCGACAATCTGGATTCGCAGCCCTTCAGGCGTAATGTCGATCAGAAGTTGCGGGCGAAACAGCTTGAGCACAGGATTCGCTTCGATCATATTGTCCAGACGCTCCTTCAAATCCTCCAGTCGTTTGGTGTCAGCTGCCTCAGTGGCGTTGTCGCTTTCTGGCGGTGTGACGTCACCTGTCTTGCGGCTGGGGTCGGTACCCCCGCCTGGAATCACACTGGAATTGTTACTGGCAGCTGGTCCGCCCGCGAGTGCTATTTTCAGAGGCATTTTGAAATGTTCTGCAATACCGGCCAGCTGCTTGGGCGAAGAAGTCGACAGCAGCCACATCACCAGGAAAAAAGCCATCATCGCTGTCATGAAGTCAGCAAAAGCGATCTTCCATGCACCGCCGTGATGGCCCGCCGCCATGACCGGGCGTTTGATGACAATGATTTTGCGTACTTCACTCATGGCATGTTGCTCAGGCGCTGTCTAGCGGTTCTTGACTTCCCGGACATGACCATCGAGCTCAATGAAGGAAGGCCGCTCCGTCGAGCGCAGGATTTTTCGACCAAACTCCACAGCCAGTTGCGGCGCGTAGCCATTCATACTGGCCAGCAAGGTGACCCTGACGCACTGATATACCTTCAAAGAGTCACCTACCTTGTGCTCGATCAGTGAAGCCAGTGGGGACACAAAGCCATACGCAAGCAGAACACCGAGGAAAGTACCCACCATGGCATGCGCGATCAGCGCGCCCATCACGGCCGGCGGCAGGTCAGCGGACGCCAATGCGTGCACCACGCCAAGTACAGCCGCAACAATGCCCAGCGCTGGCAGTGCATCGCCAACCTTTGCGAGGGCATGCCCCGGCGCTTCTGCCTCATGCTTGTAGGTGTCAATCTCATGCTCCATGAGCTGGTCGATTTCAAACGGATCTGTATTGCCGCTGATGATCAGGCGCAGGTAGTCTGTCAAAAATTCAATCAATGGCGCATCAGCCAACAGTGTGGGATAAGCCGCAAAAACCGCACTGTTTTGCGGGTCGTCAACATCAGACTCCAGCGCCAACATGCCTTCCTTGCGCCCCTTTGAGAGCAGCACGTAGAGCAGGGCGAGAATCTCCATATAGAGCTTCTTGTCATGCTTTTTTGAAGCCTTGAACAGCTTTGGAATAGCCTTGAGCGTGACGCTTATGGTGTGACCATCGTTAGCGACAATAAATGCACCGATGGCAGAGCCACCAATCATCAGCAGTTCAAGGGGCTGGTACAGCGTGCCAAAATGCCCGCCCATCAGCCCATAGCCGCCAAAAACGGATGCCAGCACCACCACATAGCCAATTAATATCAGCATGATGGTCTCCTCAGAAGGTTTTTGACAAGTGGACGAAACAGCATATAAGCCCGTCTACCGTCAGACGCGCGCACCGCTCATAACTTTTGCAAGCCACTGCGAGGACGTGGAAGATGCCATGCCACTGACCACAGGAACAGCCGATTTTTCGTGGGTCAAGGCAGGCCGTTCTAAGACCAGCTTGCGTGTTTTACCGGCACGAGACGGCGGCCGACACAGGACGCAGACGTAATTTCCCTGGGGATCGTGCGCATGTGCAACAAACAGGCCCGTGCAGCGTGTGCAGGTACTCAATTGCAGCATATCGCTGTCGAAAAACCGTACCAGTGTCCATGCCCGCGTGAAGTCCAGCACAGCTTCGCCCCCTTGTTGCCCCACCTGCTCCTGGTAGAGCTGGTAACTCTTGATCAGGGCGTTAATGCGGGTGCATCCACCGTGCGTCACCATGAACCGGTAGATGTTGTAGAACATTGATGAATGAATGTTGGACATCCATGTCATGAACCAGTCGGTGGAAAAAGGCAGCAAACCTTTGGGTGGCGATGCGCCTTTTATTTCTTTGTACAGCTTGATCAGGCGATCCCGGCTCAGGCTGGTTTCAGCTTCCAGAAATTGAAGTCGTGCCCCCAGATGGATCAACTCCATGGCGAGATGAATTTCACCAGCTTCCTGAATGACACTTTTAGATGACATGACGACTTCCTTAGAGGGCAAATTGGCAGTGGCTGATCGTTTTGCAGGTAGCAAGCATCATTGGGTTGCACCCATCTGTTGGCCGGAAAGAAGGATCGCCGTGTGCGCTTGCTGCAACGACAGGTTTTTTGCGTCGTGTGCAAATGTTGACAAAATAGGGTGGTCGTCAAACCGGAAGCGGCACAGGAAAAGACTGGAAGAAGACAGCTTCACAATCTGGGACAGTGACAGGTTGCCCAGCAAGTCTGCCAACTCCCGGCTCATGCCAAGGCGAAACATCGCCTTGGGCTTGTCTTCCTTGACCAACCGTTGTGCAAGCAACAAGTAAGTCAGGTTCAAATCGCCAATTTCATTTTTTTCATCGGTTTGATCATTTTTAAGCATTTTGAACTCCGTTTCTGCCAGTTTGGGGGGCCCAAACATCAAAGCGCGAACGCTATTTACTGGGCCTTCTGTTACAGCTCCGCAACTTTGTAAGTAAACGGTGGGCCATGTATCAATTTTTAACACAAATTTATTTTTTTGTCACTTTTTTTAAAAAAATTAATTTAATTGATAAAACATGTTTTTACTTTAAACCAGTAACTATTCATCACATTCATGGATAAAGAGGCTAAAGTGCCGTCAATTCGTAATTGATGGTGGGGTGCCAGCTTCCAGCTCATGCAGCCAAGTGAGCAATTCGGCAATTGCAGCGTAAAGCGATGGTGGAATCTGGTCATCCAGGTTCACATTCATCAGCAGTTTGACCAGATCGGCTGAAGCGTGCACGTACAAACCGTGGGCGCGCGCCCGC
Organism: Burkholderiales bacterium; assembly: GCA_038230935.1. Taxonomy (GTDB): domain Bacteria; phylum Pseudomonadota; class Gammaproteobacteria; order Burkholderiales; family Burkholderiaceae_C; genus Polaromonas. The sequence goes on from JBBRMH010000118.1 coordinate 10,020, forward strand.
TCGACAATCAGTTCAGCTACAGCGCCGTATCCTTTAGCCACTACTACAGGAATTTTCTCGCCATCGGCTGACGACAGTGCCACTGCGGCAAGCCGATCAGCCGGATGATTGCTGGTCTGTCCGTGCACGATGTACCTCAGGTTTTCGGCGGACCGCTGCCATCTGCAGTGCCCGCCATGCCGAGGTGCAGCGTTGCCAACTGCAGTCCCAAAGGCGCAAAGCGCTGGGCAAGTGTGTTTCGACTTTCCTGAAGAACAGCCAGCGTGGCATCCTCATCACAGACCAGACGCACCTGCAAAGTGTCACCAACGAGGCTCAGACGTGCCTGCACGGATTTGAGTATGGGCATGGATACTGTCAAGCTGGTGGTCCAGGCCGGCGGGCTGGCCTGGCCAGCCGAAGTTTGCGCATCTTCTGGCTGCTCTCGTTGGATGTCCCATTCCAAAGGTGTGCCGGGCCAGGCCTGCCCACACCAGCGAAAAACCGGCACTGAAAGCAATTCAAGCTGCTGGCGTACAAGCCCCATCGCATCCGGGTGAATCACGGTAGAAGCCGTACTGCTGCTACGTAATTCGCTCTGCGGCTCTGTAGCAGTTACTTTGGTCGTTTGTGCATCCCTGATAGTTTCTTGTAAAAACAGAGACTTTTTTTCAGGTCTCCCATCCTGGCCATAGGCTGTGGCGAATGGCAACGGGCCGCTGACCACCGCGTGCGGGTTGGTGTCTTGCAAGGCACCTGCGGCGGCTGATGCCAACGCTGTTGTTGCTGATACTGGTGCCGCCGACGCAGTATGCTTGCCAACTCCAGGCGCTGCATCAGCGTTGAACATATCAAGTCCTGCAGCTTCAGGTACTCCAAGCATTGCAGCCGTTAAAGCTGCAGGTAATGTGACAGGTGCAAGGTCAGCCTGAGCAGTCACTGTGCTGATGGTGTGCAATTCCCCCAGAGGGCCAGATACGGCTGTTTTTACAGCCTGTATCGCCCCAGCGGGATCGTGCAAAAGCAAGGCAGCGCTGCTCTTGACCATTGTGTTCACCGCAGACAAAGCTGCACCAGGCACAGCCTTATCTGCAGTCAAAGTACCAACCCCAGCAGCATCAGAGGTCGCCGACACTGCGGCTTCTGACACTTCTGGAGAAGAGGCCGCTACAAGACCTGCCTGAGGCTCCCGGACCATGAGTGCCAGCGGACGCAAACCTGCTGCAAACTGCTGCAGATGAGACTCGTAAAACAGGCCAGAAAGGGCGACTGTCTGAGCCAGTCGCGCGGTCAGCTGTGCGGCTGGCGGTGGACGCGCATGCAGCCACAGGGGCTCTGAACTGCGAATTTTCAAAGCGGCGTCTGTCTGCGACGCCAAAAGCGTGCTCACCGCACGAGCCAATGCACTCAGAGTCACATTTTTGGAATCTGGCGATCTCAATTCCAACTGTCCGGTACTTGTACCGGACAGCTCTACCCCGAGCCGCTGCTCAAGCGCCGCGCGGGAGGGCAGGCGGACATCGTTGACAGCGCCCTTGACCCTTGCTACAGCAGAAGGGCCGGCTATTTCAGCCTGAGGGATGAGCGAGACCATGTCAGTGCGCTGGGCTGATCGCGTGGCAACAAGGATGTCCACAACCGGCCCAACTCTGCCTATAAATAAATATCGCTCGTTTGACCGTAAGCGTTGTGCAGGTCTTGCTGCTGCTCAAGGCTTTGAAGAATATCCCCCAGCCGGTTCAGTTGTGGCAACACGGCCGCATTGATACTGTCATGGTTGGAGGTAATCCGCTGCAGAAGATGAAATTTACGTTTCAACTGCTCTTCATGGAGTATTTCCAATGGCTCAATGACTTTTAACCGCTCGACAGTCTCGCTGTACTGCGCCTCCAGGAGGGGCAGTGCAGCCCACTGCCCGGTAGCGGCCAGCAGCAGCATCCGCTCAGTGACCGATGTAATCTGCTCGTAACAGTGCATGACTTCGCTTTGTGTGGACATGCTTCAGGCACCTGCGTTGATACGACCATAAGAGCCTCTGGGGGCATCCGCCAATGCTTGTGAAGCCTGGGGACCGATTTCGCGCCACGCCGAGCTGATGTTGTCCAGAAGACGGCTGGCCTCATCGAGCAGCGCGGGGTCGTTACGCAAGTTGGCATAAAGCAGGCGCTGGCTGATGTAGTCATACAACGCAGCGAGATTGGCCACCAGTTCGGCACCCGCCATGCCACCGACTTCGCTGTCCAGGCTGGCCTTGAGCCCGTTGTCGATGATATTGATGGCTTTTGAGATCGCCTGACCCTTGGCACTGATCTCGTTGTTGACCATGTGGTGTCGGGCCAGGCTAATGGCCGTTTTGGCACCATCGAACAGCATGGTGATCAGCTGGTGAGGCGTGGCGCTCATGGCGCCGCTCTCCCGCCCGACGTTGGCGTAGGCACTCGCACCGGAGTTGTAAGCATGGGGAGGGGTGTACATGTCAATCCTTTGGTTTATTTAGTTGAATTCATGCTGGCAAACTGCTGGGTCAGGTAGCTCGTGGTCGAATTCATCTTCGACATCATCAAATCGAGCTGGGTAAATTGCGCGCGGTATTGTGCGACTTTGGCCTCCACACGCGTCTGGGTAGCGTCATACTGCACACCCAGTGACTTCAACGTGCTGTTGATGCCTGCGGTGGCGTTGCTGAGCTTGCCGTCCGTGGCCGTGAAGGTAGTCACCAGCGCAGCGACTTGTGTGCCCAGGCCCGTGCTGCCCCCAGT
>JBBRMH010000119.1:0-12740 GCA_038230935.1 Burkholderiales bacterium
ACTCGTGGCCACACCCATGCTCAGGGCGCAAAGCCTGCCCACCGGGCCTGTGCGCATTGTGGTGGGCTTTCCACCCGGCGGCGGTACCGACGCGCTGGCGCGTGTGGTCGGGCAAAAGTTATCAAGCATGTGGAACTTGCCCGTCCTGATTGACAACAAGGCTGGCGCTGCCGGTGTGATTGCGGCAGATTATGTGGCCAAACAACCCGGTGACGGCAACACGCTGCTGATGGCCCATATCAACAGCCACGCGCTGGCTCCCAGCCTGGTGTCCAAACTGGGTTACGTGGTCGAGCGCGATTTTGTACCCATCGCGCTGGTCGGCGTGACGCCCAATTTGCTGATCTGCAATGAAGCCCAGCCCGCCAAAACCGTCAAGGACCTGGTGGCGCTGTGCAAGGCGCAACCCGGCAAAATCAGCTTTGCATCCGCCGGTGGGGGCTCAGCCCAGCACCTGGCGCTGGAGATGTTCAAACTGCGCGCCGGCATTGATGCGCTGCATGTGCCTTACAAGGGTTCCGGCCCGGCGCTCAATGACCTGATCGGCGGGCAGGTCAACTATTGCTTTGAAACCATGACGTCCGCTACGCCGCACGTCAAGGGCGGCAAGGCGATTGCATTGGCGCAGACCCGCGTCAAACGCGCCAAAGGGCATCCCAACGTACCGACCATGGACGAGTCAGGTTTTCCGGATTTTGACGCCACGACCTGGTACGGTCTGGTCGGCCCCGGCAAGATGCCGCTGGCCATGGCCAAGCGCATGAACGACGACATCAACAAGGTCATGGCGATGCTCGATGTGATGGAAAAGTTTGACCAGTACGGCGCAGAAGACGGCGGCGGCTCGACCGAGCGCTTTGCCCAGTTCATGAAGTCCGAGCAGACCAAGTGGGCCAAGGTGATCAAGGAAGCCAAAGTGTCAACTGAGGGTTAAAACATTGTTTTGCGCTGAGTTTTAACCAAAAGTGCCTCCTGCGCCCGGTTTATATACCCAAGCTGCTATGTAAAACATAGCATTCGGAGGGCGCAGTCAGGCTTTACGCTTGATCCGTGATGCAGCTACCGGTAATGCGCGCAAAGCGTTTCGATCAGCAAATCAGCGTAACGCGGCAACGCCTGCCGTTTGCGCACCAGAATGTAGCGTTCGCGAATGCTCCAGGCGTCGGTCAGTTCGACCAGTGCCACCCCCATGGCGACCTGGTTGCGCCGGGCTGCCGACTCGGGAACAATCCCCACCCCGACGCCCGCGCCAATCATCCGGCACATGGCATCAAAGCTGGACAGCTGGATGCGCAGCTTGAGCGGCTTGCCCAGCGCGTCCGTGACCTGTGCAAGGAAGGTTTGCAGGGTGCTGCCCGACTGCATGCCCACCTGGTCATCGTCCAGCGTTTCGGCAAAGCTGATGCTTTTGCGGCATGCAAAGCGGTGGTCAGTTGCAGTAGCCAACACCAGGCGGTCAGTGCTGAAATGAATCGCCTCCAGCCCAAGCGTGTCAACCTTGCCGGCGACGATGCCCATGTCAGCGCGATCGTCGAGTACTCCGCGTGCGATCTCGGGGTTGGGTTTTTCCTGCAGATCGATGTTGATCTTCGGGTTGCTGGTTAAAAAGCTGGGCAGGATTTCGGGCAAAAAATCGGTCACCGCAGTGGTGTTGGCAAACACGCGCAAGTGCCCGCGCAGGCCGCCGCCGTATTCCTGCAAGTCTGTGCGCAACTGATCGACCTGGCGCAGCACGCCACGGGCATGGTGCAAAAAGGCTTCCCCCGGTGGTGTCAGGCGCACACCTCGCGCTTCGCGGTACAGCAGGCTCAAGCCCGACTGGGCTTCCAGAGACTTGATGCGCGCACTGGCCGCCGCCAGCGACAGGTGCTGGCGTTCGGCGGCACGGGTCATGTTCGCCTCATCGGCAGTCGCCACAAAAAGCCGCAGATCCGTCAGGTCAAAGTGCATCCCGTCATGCTAACGCATGCTGGGTTAAGCCTTCCGTCTGGATGAACCCTTGAAGCGCACGCCAATTGACAGGGCACAGTCAGAAATGCGGGCGATGCAAAGGTTCAAGACTTCGAAATCGGTGAAGACTGGCTGTGGAAATGGCTGATTGCTTTATGCGCAGCACTGCGCGACCATCGAAAACATAATGCTCGACGTTCGCATGACATTCACACAACGGATGCCTTGCCGGCCTGACGCCCCACCTTCAACCAGGAACATTGATGAAAACCCAAATCCCCACCCCCGACGCCTACCAGGACATGCGCGAGGCACTGCGCGGCATGCTGGGCGCTTTTGACTCGGCCTACTGGCAAAAGGTGGACCACGAGCGCGGCTACCCCGAAGCTTTCGTTAAGGCCCTCACGGACGCGGGCTGGCTGGCGGCGCTGATTCCGGCGGAATACGGCGGCTCGGGCCTGGGCCTGTGTGAAGCCTCCGTCATCATGGAGGAAATCAACTTTGCCGGCGGCAATGCAGGCGCCTGCCACGGCCAGATGTACAACATGGGCACGCTGCTGCGCCATGGCTCGGACGCGCAGAAAAAGCTCTACCTGCCCAAAATCGCCAGTGGCGAGCTGCGCCTGCAGTCCATGGCCGTGACTGAGCCCACCACGGGCACAGACACCACCCAGCTCAAGACCACCGCCGTCAAAAAGGGCGACAAATACGTGGTCAATGGCCAGAAGGTCTGGATTTCGCGCATCCAGCACTCGGATCTGATGATTCTGCTGGCCCGGACCACAGCACTGGCCGAGGTCAAGAAAAAGTCTGAAGGCATGTCGATTTTTATCGTCAACCTGAAGGACGCCATCGGCCACGGCATGGCAGTGCAGCCAATTGCCAACATGGTCAACCACGAGACGAATGAGGTGTTTTTCGATAACCTGGAAATCCCGGCTGAAAACCTCATTGGCGAGGAAGGCAAGGGCTTCAAATACATTCTGGACGGTCTGAACGCCGAACGTGCGCTGATTGCTGCCGAATGTATTGGTGACGCCTACTGGTTTGTTGACAAGGCGCGTAAATACGCCAGCGAGCGCGTGGTGTTCAACCGGCCCATTGGCCAGAACCAGGGCGTGCAGTTTCCGATTGCCGACAGCTACATTGAAACCGAAGCCGCCAACCTGATGCGTTTTCGGGCCTGCGAGCTGTTTGACGCGGGCAAGGCCTGCGGTGCTGAAGCCAATATGGCCAAGTACCTGGCCGCCAAGGCCTCGTGGGAAGCTGCCAATGTGTGCCTGCAAACCCATGGCGGCTTTGGCTTTGCCACGGAATACGATGTGGAGCGCAAGTTTCGTGAGACCCGGCTCTATCAGGTGGCACCGATTTCCACAAATCTGATTTATTCGTATGTGGCCGAGCATCTGCTTGGTTTGCCGCGTTCGTTCTGAGCTGACGAAGCGCACTTACTCGGAGAAATAGCCATGATCCCAGCCCGACCCCTTGACGGCATCACTGTCGTGTCTCTTGAGCACGCCATCGCTGCACCGTTTTGCACCCGGCAGCTGGCTGACCTGGGTGCCCGTGTCATCAAGGTCGAGCGCCCAGGTGTGGGTGACTTTGCCCGCGCCTATGACCAGCGTGTGAACGGCATGGCCTCGCATTTTGTCTGGGTCAACCGTTCCAAGGAAAGCCTGACGCTGGACCTGAAGCAACCCGCTGCGCTGGCTGTTCTCAAGCAGTTGCTGGAAACCGCCGACGTGCTGGTGCAAAACCTTGCACCGGGTGCGGTGGCGCGCATGGGGCTGGGTTTTGATGATTTGTGTGCGGTCAACCCGAAGCTGATTGTTTGTGATATTTCGGGCTACGGCGAAGACGGCCCTTACCGCGACAAAAAAGCCTATGACCTCCTGATTCAGAGCGAAGCGGGCTTTTTGTCGGTCACCGGCACGCCGGATGAACCCAGCAAGGCGGGCAACTCGGTGGCTGACATTGCGGCAGGCATGTACGCCTACAGCAGCATTCTGGCGGCGCTGCTGCAACGCGGCAAGACCGGCAAGGGCTCGCACATTGACGTGTCGATGCTGGAGTCGCTGGCCGAGTGGATGAGCTACCCGATGTACTACGCCTACGAAGGAGCCACACCGCCCCCGCGCAGCGCGGCATCCCACGCCACGATCTACCCTTATGGCCCATTTGCAGCGGGTGACGGCGGCACCGTCATGCTGGGTCTGCAAAACGAACGCGAGTGGGTGGTTTTTTGCAATGCCGTGTTGCAGCAGCCCGGTCTGGCAACTGATGCCCGTTTTGACAGCAATGCGCGGCGCAACGAGCACCGCGATGCGCTAAAAAGCATCATCCTGGAAGCTTTCGCAGGCATGAGCAGCGCAGAGGTATCGGCACGGCTCGACGAGGCGCAGATTGCCAATGCCCGCATGAACAGCATGGCTGAACTCTGGGCACATCCGCAGCTGATGGCGCGCGACCGCTGGCGTCAGGTCGGCTCGCCGGTTGGCGACATTCCAGCGATGTTGCCGCCAGGCCGCATCAACAGCTTTGACTACCGCATGGACCCGATACCGGCCGTTGGCCAGCACACCCGCGCCATTCTCAAGGAGCTGGGGCAGGGTGACGATGCCATAGCAGCACTGCAACAGGCAAATGCTATTTAATTGATAGCTGCTGGCGCAATAAATATATGGGCTGGTGCTCGATTAGCCTTTAAAACCACGGATTTTTCATGACCCACACACCCTCAGCCCAGCTCGCTACTTTCGCAGCTGGCCTGCGCTTTGACGCCATTCCCGCATCGGTCGTGCGCAAGACCGAAGACCTGCTGGTGGACTGGTTTGGCTCGGCCATTGCAGGCAAGGGCGCGCGCCCGGTCGAGACCCTCACACGGTTTGCCGCCCGCATGGGGCCAGCGGCTGGTGCGTGTGAAGTGCTGATCAACCGCAGCCAGACCAGTGCCTACTTTGCCGCCATGTCCAACGCAGCGGCGTCGCATGTGGCTGAGCAAGATGACGTTCACAACGGTTCGGTCTTTCACCCGGCGACGGTGGTGTTTCCGGTGGCGCTGGCGATGGCGCAGAGCCTGGGCAGCAGCGGCAGGCAGATGCTGGCCGCTGCAGTGGCCGGTTATGAGGTGGGCATTCGTGTGGGCGAGTTTTTGGGTCGTTCGCACTACAAGGTGTTTCACACCACGGGCACCGCTGGCACACTGGCGGCAGCGGCTACGGCGGGTAACCTTTTGGGATTGAATCCAGCTCAGATGCAGCACGCCTTCGGGTCAGCGGGCACGCAGTCGGCCGGGCTCTGGGAGTTTTTGCGTACCGCCGCTGATTCCAAACAGCTGCACACGGCACATGCTGCTGCAGCGGGGCTGATGTCGGCATTCCTGGCGCAGGACGGGTTCACGGGAGCCGCCCAGATTCTTGAAGGACCGCAAGGCCTGGCAGCGGGCATGTCCAGCGATGCCGATCCGGCAAAGCTGACAGCCGGGCTGGGCACGCGCTGGGCCACGGCGGAGACTTCGTTCAAGTTCCACGCATCGTGCCGCCACACCCACCCGGCAGCCGATACCCTGCTGCAGGTCATGCAGACCCACCACCTGACACCAGCAGATATTGCCAGCGTAGTCACCCACGTACACCAGGGCGCTATCGATGTATTGGGCCCGGTGCTGGACCCGGCCACAGTGCACCAGAGCAAGTTTTCGATGGGTACCGTGCTGGCGCTGGTGGCACGATTTGGTCACGCCGGGCTGGTCGAGTTTGACCAGCATTTCCGTGAAGATGTCACCACCGCCCTGCGCGACCGGGTGACGATGGTGCTGGATGCCGAGGTCGATGCCGCCTCTCCACAGCGCTGGATTGGCAAGGTGACCGTTACTACCACCGATGGCCGCGTGCTGCAGGGCCGGGTGGACGAGCCCAAGGGCGACCCTGGCAATACCCTGAGCCGCGAAGAAATCACTGCCAAGGCGCTGCGGCTGGCGGCTTTTAGCGGTGGGGCTACACCGATTGAGATGCACGCTGCCATCGACGCTTTGTGGCAGGTCGCGGCCTGGCCACGCGTGGGCGTGCTGCTCAAAGGTCAGGCGTGAGTGGCTCTTTCGCCCAGCTACTGGCTGTGGCGCGCTCTTTCCTGTTTGTGCCTGCTACCCGGCCCGAGCGTTTTTCAAAGGCGCTGGCCTCGGGTGCTGACGCGGTCATCATCGATCTTGAAGACGCGGTCGCGCCAACCGGGAAGGCACAGGCGCGGCAACTGCTGGCGCAGGCCTGGCCGGGTCTGGCAGCGTCTGAGCGCGAGCGCGTTCTGGTGCGTGTGAATGCGGCCAGCATGGCCTGGCATGGCGACGATCTGGCGCTTTTGCGCAGTCTGGGCGTGGTTGGCGTGGTGCTGTCCAAGGCCGAACATGCGGAGCAGCTGTTGAATGTCGCGGCGGTTCTGGGTTCTGCCTGTGCGCTGGTGCCGCTGATTGAATCGGTAGCCGGGCTGGATGCTGCCGATGCACTGGCGCGCAGCCCCCAGGTTTTACGTCTGGCCTTTGGCAACCTTGACTTCCAGGCCGATGCAGGTCTGGCCTGTGGCCGTGACGAAGCCGAGCTGATGCCCGTGCGGCTGGCGTTGTTGCTGGCATCACGCCGCGCGCAGCTGCCATCGCCCATTGATGGTGTCACGGCCGATCTGCATGATGCCGTGCAGCTCGAACGCGATCTGCTGCGCAGCCGCAGTGGCGGCTTTGGTGCCAGGCTGTGCATTCACCCGTCGCAGGTGGCTGCAGTCAATGCGACGTTCACACCGGGTTCCGCTGAATTGGCCTGGGCACACCGGGTGCTTGCGGCCAGTCAGGCTGCCAGCGGTGGCGTGGCCAGTCTGGATGGCCGCATGGTGGATGCACCTGTGCTGCTGCTGGCGCAGCGCGTGCTTTCCCGTGCAGGTCATGCGCAGGGGGCTTGCGGCACGGCTTGAGAAGGGTTTGTCCGAATGTTTTTCAGGACCAATCGTCGCAAGATGCGCTTTATCCACAAACCGCCATGAGAGTACTGTCCCAGCGGAAGATTCAAGATACGCCGCCCCGAGAGCACACCCCAAGACCGATTGTTGGACCTCGGTTTTTACACAGCGCTGTGCAGCATGCTGCTAGGCCCCGTGTTCCATTTCTGCGGATGCACCATCTGCAGCTCTTTTTCTAACCAGGAGACACCATGAAAACCACCCACCCCTTGCGCCGGACCTTTTTGGCCCAGGCGCTTGCCGCCAGCGCGCTGGCACTGCCATTCGCTGCCTCTGCCCAGTCACCCATCGTGATCAAGTTCAGCCATGTGGTGGCCGAGCAGACACCCAAGGGGCAGGGCGCGCTGAAGTTCAAGGAGCTTGCCGAGAAAAAACTCCCCGGCAAGGTACAAGTGCAGGTGTTCCCGAGCTCGCAGCTGTTTGGCGATGCCAAGGAACTTGAAGCACTGCTGCTGGGTGACGTGCAGTTCATCGCGCCATCGCTGTCCAAGTTTGACCGCTACACCAAGAAAATTCAGGTTTATGACCTGCCTTTCCTGTTTGACGATATCGAGGCGGTGGACCGCTTCCAGTCCGGGCCGCTGGGCAAAGGCCTGCTGGAGTCGATGAAGGCCCGTGGCCTGCTGGGTCTGGGGTACTGGCACAACGGCATGAAGCAGCTCTCAACCAACAAGGACAAGCTGGTGCGTCCCGACGATGTCAAGGGTTTGAAGTTCCGTATCCAGGCCTCTGACGTGCTGGAAGCCCAGTTCAAAGCGCTCGGTGCCAACCCGCAAAAGATGGCTTTCTCCGAGGTTTACCAGGCGCTGCAGACAGGCGTGGTCGATGGTCAGGAAAACACTTGGTCCAACATTTACTCGCAAAAGTTTCATGAAGTTCAAAAAACTATTGCCGAGACCAACCATGGCGTGATCGACTACATGGTCGTCACCAACACCAAGTGGTGGGACGGCCTGCCAGCCGATGTGCGCAAGGGGTTGAGCGAAGCCATGGCTGAAGCTACCGCATACGCCAACAAGCTCGCGCTGGACATCAACGAGTCAGACCGCAAGAAAATTGCCGATGCAGGCAAGGCCAAAATCCAGAAGCTGTCCAAAGACGACGTGGCTGCCTGGCGCAAGACGATGGAGCCGGTGTGGAAAAAGTTTGAAGGCGACATCGGGCGTGACCTGATTGACGGCGCCCTGAAGTCCAACAAGTAATTCCATATCAATACGATATGTTGTTGCTTCGCGTTGCCGTGCCAAAGCACTGTCTGCAGCTTCGCGCCTGATCTCCCATCGATCTGAAAACGGAATAACCACAAGGAAAGGGCCCTCTGAAAAGGGTCTTTTGACTCTCTATGCGTTGGCTTGAATATTTGGAGGAAGGCCTAATCACCTTTCTGATGGCAGCCATGACCCTGGTGACCTTCGCGCAAGTCATTGCGCGTTATGTTTTCAACTACAGCTTTGTGTGGGCGCTGGAGCTGACTGGCGTCATGTTTGCCTGGCTGATCTTTGTGGGCATGTCTTATGGCGTGCGTGTTGGCGCGCACATTGGGGTGGATGCTGCTGTCAAGCTGCTGGGCAACCGCCCGGCCCGCGTGGTGGAATCCATCGCCACTTCCCTGTGCATTGTGTATGCCCTGCTGGTCGCGTTCGGGAGCTACCAGTATGTGTACAAAATCTACAGCGTCGGCATTTTGATGCAGGACATTCCGATTCAAAGCTGGATACCGCGCATCGTGTTGCCGCTGGGTTTCCTGCTGCTGGCGTTCCGCTTTGCCCAGATACTCTGGCGCTTGGCCAATGGGCAGGAAGCACATTTGCTGGGTGACGAAGCCAAGGAAGCGCTCAAGCTCAAGGAAGAGCCTGAACCTGCCGTCAGCGAGGTGCGCTCATGACGATTGCTGCCCTGTTCATTTTGCTGCTGCTCTTCATGACCCTGGGCATGCCGATTGCGGTGGCGCTCGGTCTGTCGTCCATCCTGACCATTTTGGTGTTTGCCCAGGACTCTCTGGCCTCGCTCACGCTCAAGCTGTTCGAGACCTCCGAGCTTTACACGCTGCTGTCCATTCCGTTTTTTATCCTGGGCGGCAACTTCATGACCACCGGCGGTGTGGCGCGCCGCATGATCCGCTTCGCGAACGCCTGCATCGGGCACTTTCGCGGCGGTCTGGCCATGGCGTCTGTTCTGGCCTGCATGCTGTTTGCGGCGGTCTCAGGTTCGTCACCGGCTACGGTGGTGGCGGTGGGTGCCATTGTGATTGCCGGCATGGTCAAGGCAGGTTACCCGCAAAATTTCGCGGCGGGTGTGATCTGCAACGCCGGTACGCTGGGCATCCTGATCCCGCCTTCCATTGTGATGGTGGTGTACGGTGCCGCGACCGAGACATCGGTTGGCAAACTGTTCATGGCGGGTGTCATACCGGGCCTGATGCTGGGCCTGATGCTGATGGGCGCGATTTACATCCGGGCGCGCATGCTGGATTTGCCGCGCCAGCCGCGTGCGCCACTGGGTGAGATTCTGAAGGCCGGTCGCGACTCGCTCTGGGGCCTGCTGCTGATCGTCATCATCCTCGGCGGCATTTATGGCGGTATCTTCACGCCCACTGAAGCTGCTGCGGTGGCGGCGATCTACGCCTTTTTGATTGCCGTGTTTGTCTACCGTGACATCGGCATGAAAGAGGTACCCAAGGTGCTGCTGGAGTCTGGCAAGGTCACCATCATGCTGCTGTTCATTGTGGCCAATGCATTGCTGTTTGCACACGTGCTGACCACCGAACGCATTCCGCAGACCATCGCAGAGACCATCATCGGCTGGGGTATGCCCGCCTGGCAGTTCCTGGTGGTGGTCAATCTCCTGCTGCTGATCGCCGGCATGTTCATGGAGCCTACTGGCATCATTTTGATCATGGCACCCATTTTGTTTCCCATCGCCACCCGGCTGGGAATTGACCCGGTTCACCTCGGCATCATCATGGTGGTGAACCTGGAGATTGGCATGGTGACGCCGCCCGTGGGGCTGAACCTGTTTGTCACGGCGGGTATCACCAAAATGTCCATTCTGGCCGTTGCGCGGGCAGCCCTGCCGTGGACGCTGGTGTTGCTGCTGTTCCTGATCATCATCACCTACGTGCCGGCCATCACGCTGTTCCTGCCTAACTTGCTGTTCTGAGTCACTTGCCGTCCGGTATCAACGCCGCCTGACCGGGAATGTTCCAGGCGGCGTTTTTTATGGGATTTGAAGCCAAATAAGCCTCTAGCCCACGCAAAGCATACGCCAGCAGCTATTAAATCAGGAGCAATCGCTCAGGGTTTGGAATCCGCCCCGGGTATACCTGCAGAGCCAGCTGGCTTTACTGGGGCGGCAGCGTCTTGGGTTTGAAGTCGCAGTATGGCGCTACCGCACACGCCCAGCAACGCGGTGTGCGGGCGGTGCACACATACCGGCCATGCAATATCAGCCAGTGGTGCGCATCGACCAGGTACTCAGGCGGTATGCGGCGCAGCAGCTTGAGCTCAACTTCAAGCGGCGTTTTACCGGGTGCCAGACCGGTCCGGTTGCCCATGCGAAAGATGTGGGTGTCCACCGCCATGGTCGCTTCACCAAAGGCCGAGTTCAGCACCACATTGGCAGTTTTGCGGCCTACACCGGGCAAGGCCTCCAGCGCCGCGCGCGTACGCGGCACTTGTCCGCCGTGCAGAGCGACCAGCATCTGGCAGGTTTGCATCAGGTGTCTGGCTTTGCTGTGGAACAGGCCAATGGTTTTGATGTGGCCTTCCAGCGCGTCAAGGCCCATGTCAAGAATCGCCTGGGGTGAACTGGCCACCGCAAACAACCGGCGCGTGGCTTTGTTCACGCTCACGTCAGTGGCCTGGGCTGACAGCAGCACGGCGGTCAGCAGTTCAAACACACTGGTGTATTCAAGCTCGGTCACCGGCATCGGGTTGGCGGCCTTGAGCGTGGCAAAAAACGGGGCAATGGCTTCTTTTTTCATGGCGTACGGTGTGTGGCGCAAGGTGCAGTGCAAGAGGCTGTACAAAATGTTCAGAGGCGATTTTTACATGCGTCAAACCATGCCGCCTGCAATTGGCGACAATCAGCGCACCCTTTGAAAAATACCCCCGAGACTCAACTATGCCCCTGCAATTCGCCGACCGTTTAAGCAACGTAGAAACCTCCGCCATCCGTGAACTCTTCAAGCTGCTGGGCAAGCCCGGCATCATCAGTTTTGCGGGTGGTTTTCCTGACCCGGCCATGTTTGACGTTGAAGGCATCCGGGAAGCCGCCAACAGGGCCCTGACCGAAGAGCCGGGTGCTGCGCTGCAGTACGGTGCCACCGAGGGTTACCAGCCACTGCGCGAGCAGCTCAGCGCTTTCATGGGCACCAAAGGCGCAACGGTCGCTGCCAGTGAGCTGATCGTCACCACCGGCAGCCAGCAGGGGCTGGACCTGCTGGGCAAAACCATGATCTCGCCCGGTGACAAGGTCATTGTTGAAGGCCCGACATTTCTGGCCACCATCCAGTGCTTTCGCCTGTACGGTGCAGAACTCATCAGTGCGCCAGTCGATGCGCATGGTGTCAAGACAGATGAGCTGGAAAAGCTGATCGCCGAGCACAAGCCAAAGTTTGTCTATCTGATTCCCACCTTCGGCAACCCGAGCGGCGCACTGCTGAGCCTGGAGCGGCGTCAAAAAGTGCTGGAGCTGGCCGTCAAATACCAGGTGCTGATGGTTGAAGACGACCCGTATGGCGATTTGTATTTTGGCGAGTTGCCGCCGCCTTCACTGCTGGCTTTGAGCGGCAGCGTACCCGGCAGCCGGGACCTGGTGGCTTACTGCGGTTCGATGTCCAAAGTGCTATCTCCCGGCCTGCGCGTGGGCTGGATGGTTGCCCAACCCGCATTGCTGGCCAACGCTGTGATGTGCAAGCAGTTCAGCGACGCCCACACCAGCACCTTTGCCCAAGCCACAGCTGCCCAGTACCTCAAGGCGGGCCGCATGCCTGCCACGCTGGACAACGTACGCAGAGTCTATGCAGAGCGCGCCAAGGCCATGGGGCAAGCCCTGCAGCGCGAGCTGGGTGACGCGGTCGAGTTCACCCAGCCTGAGGGCGGCCTGTTCTTCTGGGCCAGGCTGACGGGCGAGGGTGGCAAACTGCGTGACGCGGGTGACTTCGCCAGGCGTGCCATAGAGCAGGGTGTGGCCTTTGTGCCGGGCGCGCCTTTTTATGCAGTCAACCCTGACCTGTCAACCTTCAGGTTGAGCTTTGCAACGGCTGGCATGGAGAAAATTCAGGAGGGTATGGCACGTCTGGGCAAGGCTCTGTGATCGGTGTCCGTTTCGTCTGATTTGCCCAATTTGTCCGATAACGTCTCAGCCGCCACGCGGCGCTCGATTCTCTTACTGTCAACAGCCACGTTCTCCAGCATGGTCACGCAGCGTATCTGTGATGCCATGCTGCCCGAGCTGTCGCGCGTATTTGCCGTCGGGCTTTCCACGGCAGCGCAGGTGGTGTCTGTATTTGCGATTACCTATGGTGTTTGCCAGCTGGTCTTTGGCCCGCTCGGAGACAGGCTGGGCAAGTACCGCATCGTCACGCTGTGCGCTTTTTTTTGCAGCGTGGGCAGCCTGGTTGCAGCACTGGCTGGCAGCCTGGATGCACTGTTGTTTGCGCGCATGCTCACAGCCGTTGGCGCGGCAGGCATGATTCCGCTGTCGATGGCCTGGGTCGGTGACTCGGTACCCACTGCACGCCTGCAGGAGATGCTCACCAAAACCGGGCTGGGCAGCACGCTGGGCCT
>JBBRMH010000120.1:0-12415 GCA_038230935.1 Burkholderiales bacterium
AAACCAGCCTGCAAGTAAGCCGCCAGCCGACGCGCCTGGATCAGAAAACTGCGGCCATCAGCGGACGCGAACAAGTGGAGTTGTTTGCGCTCGCTGCGCCAGGCAAATTGCACATGGCTGATGCGGCCGTTGTGGTCCAGGCTGAACCAGGCACCCAGCTGAAGCTCCTGGGCCCAGGCCCGCATGGCCTGGCCGGGCTGGCTGCCGCCGTCCGTGATCACTTCAATGTCGCTGGCATCAATGCCAATCATCATCACCAGTGTTTCGGTGTCGAGCGGCAGGTCACCCACATCTTCATCTGACAGGTAATCTTCCAGATCGGCCAGGCGTTTGGCCATGGCATCGATGCGCTCTGATGAAATAGTATCGGTTTTGGACATGAACGCATCAGCCAGGGTGTCGCTGATGGCTTTGATATGCTGGTCCTGTGTCTTGACATCTATGCCAAGCATGGCCATGCCCAAGCGCAGCCATTGCAGCAACTTGGGCAGGTCGGCAATCACCTTGGCCCGGTCCACCCGGTTGGGTTTGGCACTGGCTGCCCATACCAGGTCGGCAGCGGCGCGTTTGAGATGAATAGTCTGCTCGTGCTGCGGGCCGTTTCGCATGGCCGCCATTGCCAGCACCTCCGCCCACACCTTGAACAGGAACTCACGGATTTCATCGCGCACTGGCATGTCATTGAGCATGCTGCGCATTTCAATGGTGTACTGGATGATCATGGTTTCTTTTTGCTCTATCTGCTGGGCCACGCTCACCACGCGTGCATTGCTGCCCTGCCCGGACAAGAATTTGGAAAGAAACTTTTGAAACTCTTCATACACCAGCTGAAAGACGCGCTTTCCGGTCTCTGGGTATTGCTCGATCACTTGAACCACCCGCTTGATCTCGGCCTCCATGGCACCACCCGATACCGCCACATCAAAGCCCAGCACGCATGACCCCATGCGGTCAATCAAGCGCCTGGCCGGATGCTCAAGGGAGTCAAAAAACTCAGGCTCGGCAATCGCGACGCGCAACACCGGCATTTGAAGGCGGGCAAACCAGACGCGTATGCTCGGCGCAATGCGGTCCTCCTCCAGAATACTCTGGAACATGAGGGCGACTATTTCAATGGTTGCTTTCTCGGAAGGAGTCGATGCCGCCTGCTTGAGGGCACTGGTGCGCTGGCGCAATGCAGTTGACGCCTGCTCCACGTGAACAGAACCATAGACAACTGACGCGGGAGCCT
This sequence comes from Burkholderiales bacterium, assembly GCA_038230935.1. Taxonomy (GTDB): domain Bacteria; phylum Pseudomonadota; class Gammaproteobacteria; order Burkholderiales; family Burkholderiaceae_C; genus Polaromonas. Next base: position 1,232 of record JBBRMH010000120.1, read on the forward strand.
CGGCCAGCGCCGTGCGCTCGGCGTTGTCCACCACCACCATGCCGGCCAGCGCGTGCGACAGTTGAGGCGAGGCCTGCTCGCTCCGCGTGGCATCGAAACCTGGAACATGCTGGCTCGAGAGCAGTCGCTTGAGGTGGCTCATCACACCCTGGGCACGCATACGTGCCCTGGCGATAGGCGTCATCGCAGACTGCATCCGGGTGTCGTAGTGCGTGGCGCTTCCAGACGATGGATTGCCGCCAGGTCCGCCGGAACCACCGCCACCGCCAAAATCCGTTCCGCGCCTGCTCTCATTGCTGCTACCGCCACCACCACTGGTGCCACTTCCGCCAAAACCCGTTCCCGGCCTGCCACCACCACCGCCACTAGCCCCAGTCCCCGCATCGTTACCCCGGCCACCAGGCAAGCCACCATTGCCACCGCTGGACCCAGCTTGTTCCCGGCCACTGCCTTGACCACTGCCAGAGCGGCCAGCACCAGAGTAGCCCGCAGTCTGCGTGCCGGCATAACGCATGGCGCTGCCTGGTCCGCCGACACCCCCTCCAGACGATCCACCACCCCAACTTCCAGGAGGGCCACCTCTGCCAGACTCCAGCCCACCTTGTGCCGTGCCAGGCGGGTTTTTAGCCGATGGTTTTCCAGCAGGCTCTTTTGGTGCGGTTACCGCAGTAGGGGTACGTTTGAGCTGTGGCCGCAAATCAATCTCGGCCATCACACCTTGCTGAATCAAAAATGCATTGGTCGCGCGATAGGCCCCCAGCAGGTGCTCTGACAGTTTGCCCTGAATCACGTCCTGCACCAGTATCCACAAGGGTCGGGAAAGCTTCGCCTGTGTCCATTGATCCACCAGATGCCGGGCCAGAACTTCGGGACGAAAAATATCGTCTTTTTGCAGCTCTATAAGCCCTTCGAGGCTCTGAATCCGCAGGCGCAGGTCATTGAGCTCCCAACTTGCAAAGTCCAGCAGCCGCAGTGCAAAGCGGGAGGCCAGAATGCGGGCCTCCATCACCTCGTTGTCCATCAGCTCGAATTTGCCGGTGTCCAGCAGCGAGAGTGCCGACATGGCGGGCGTTACCGTTGCGACTGCAGTCTGTGCCTTTTTCCAGGCAGCGCCTGTACCGGCTACCCATGCCGCGCTGCCAGATTCAAAAGCCTGCCATGCATCCCGCCGCTCCTGCATATCGCGCGCATTGCCGGGCAGCTCTTGCAATTCAAACAGCTTTTCGCGCAGCAGTCTGGAAAGCTCAGGCAAGCCAGCAATGGCCTGCGCGGTGAACAACTCACGCGCCTGCCGGGCAAGAAGACTGTTTTTTGTAGTGTTGTCAGCCACAAACAATTTAAATGGTTGGCAGCTAAGCCTACACCGCTGCGCCTGCGTTCGGGTCGTTGGGATCTTCTTCTTTTTTCACGCCCGATTTGACCAGGTCTTCACGCTTGATGCCCAGCCACATGGCAATGGCAGCAGCCACAAATACCGACGAATAGATGCCGAACAAAATACCAATCGTCAGCGCCAGGGCAAAGTAAAACAGGGTCGGCCCGCCGAACAGCAACATGGACAGCACCATGATTTGTGTCGAGCCGTGGGTGATGATGGTGCGGCTGATAGTCGAGGTGATGGCGTTGTCAATGATCTGCACCGTGTCCATCTTGCGGTAGCGCCGGAAGTTCTCACGAATCCGGTCAAAAATCACCACCGACTCATTGACGGAATAACCCAGCACCGCCAGCACGGCGGCCAGCACCGAGAGCGAAAACTCCCACTGGAAGAACGCAAAAAAGCCCAGAATAATGATCACGTCATGCAGGTTGGCAATGATGGCCGCTACAGCGTACTTCCACTCGAATCGAAACGCCAGGTACACCATGATGCCCAGCACCACCATGCCCAGTGCTTTCAAGCCGTCCTGCGCCAGCTCCTGCCCCACTTGCGGGCCAACAAACTCGGTGCGCTTGAGGGTCACTTCACTGTCTGCGGCTTTCAAGGCACCCAGCACCTTGTCGCTTTGCTGTGCTGTCGTGACGCCTTTCTGGGCTGGCAGGCGAATCATCACATCGCGTGACGTGCCAAAGTTTTGCACCTGCACGTCTGTGAAACCCAGCGAAGACACCGTGGTGCGGATTTTTTCAACTTCGGCAGGTTTTGTGTAGCTCACTTCCATCACGGTGCCACCGGTGAACTCCACCGACAAATGCAGGCCGCGCGAGAACAGGAAAAACACCGCCAGCGCAAACGTGATGAAGGAGATCGCATTGAAGATCAACGCGTTGCGCATGAACGGTATGTCTTTGCGAATCTTGAAAAATTCCATGTCGATAGTCCTGTACTTGTCCGTATTTTCAGTCTCAATCAGCTCACTGACACCGCTTTTTTACCTGTCGGTGGTGCGTCAACCGCTGGCGCACGCCAGACCGTACCAATCGACACAGACTTCAGTTTCTTCTGGCGGCCATACCAGAGGTTGACCAGCCCGCGCGAGAAAAACACAGCCGAGAACATGCTGGTAAGAATGCCGATACAGTGAACCACCGCAAAGCCGCGTACCGCACCCGAGCCAAATGCCAGCAGCGCCAGGCCCGCGATCAGCGTGCTGATGTTGGAGTCCAGAATGGTGGCCCAGGCACGCTCGTAACCCGCATGAATGGCCGCCTGCGGCGACGCGCCACTGCGCAACTCCTCACGGATTCGCTCATTGATCAGCACGTTCGAGTCAATCGCCATGCCCAGCGCCAGCGCCATGGCGGCCATGCCAGGCAAGGTCAGGGTCGCTTGCAGCATCGACAAAACCGCCACCAGCAGCAACAGGTTGACCGCCAGAGAAATACCGGAAATCAGGCCAAACAGCATGTAATAAGTGGCCATGAACGCGACAATGACGGCGAAACCCCAGGCCACGCTGTGAAAGCCTTTGGAGATGTTTTCAGCCCCCAGCGTCGGGCCAATGGTGCGCTCTTCAATGATTTCCATCGGTGCAGCGAGCGAGCCCGCACGCAGCAGCAAAGCCAGGTCGTTGGCCTCGACCACGCTCATGGAGCCTGAAATCTGGAAGCGGTTGCCCAGCTCACCCTGAATCACCGGTGCAGTCAGCACCTCGCCCTTGCCTTTTTCAAACAGCAAAATCGCCATGCGCTTTTTCAGGTTCTCGCGGCTGGTGTCACGCATGATGCGGCCGCCCTTGGCATCGACCGTCAGGTCCACCTTGGGTTGCTGGTTCTGGGAGTCAAAGCCAGGCTGGGCATCGGTCAGGTTTTCGCCCGTGATGATGACCTGCTTTTTCACGATCACGGCGCGGCCGTCGCGCTCCAGATAGCGCTCGGCACCAAAAGGCACCGGGCCATTGTTGCTTTCTGCGGCACGCGCTTCAATGCTGTCATCGACCAGACGCATCTCCAGCGTGGCCGTGCGGCCCAGAATGTCTTTGGCCTTGGCCGTGTCCTGCACGCCTGGCAGCTGCACCACGATGCGGTCAATGCCCTGCTGCTGGATCACCGGCTCGGCCACGCCCAGCTCATTGATGCGGTTGTGCAACGTGACGATGTTCTGCTTGAGTGCCTGGTCCTGAATGCGGCGGGCCGCTTCCGGCTTGATGCTGGCCGTCAGGCGGTACTCGGTGCCATCAGGGGCTTCGGTGGTCTGCAGGTCGGGGAACTGGTCCTGGATCAGGTTTTTGGCAGCTTGCAGCGTTGGGTTGTCGCGAAACCTGATCTCAATGGTCTGGGCATTGCGGTTGATGCCTGAATGGCGAATGCTTTTTTCACGCAGCAGCAGGCGCAGGTCGCCTGCCAGCGATTCGGCCTTTTTCGTCAGCGCGGCCTGCATATCGACCTGCAGCATGAAGTGAACACCCCCGCGCAAGTCCAGCCCCAGGTACATGGGGGCCGCATGCAGCGATGTCAGCCAGGCCGGGGAGCGTGAGAGCAGATTGAGCGCCACCACGTAGGCGGTGTCAGCAGGATCGGGGCTCAAGGCTTTTTGAATCGCGTCCTTGGCTTTGAGCTGGGTGTCAGTGTCGCCAAAACGCGCCTTGACAGAAGCGCCGTCGAGCGCCACGGCATCAGGCACAATTTTGGCGTCTTTAAGCGCCTGCTCAACCCGCGCCACCGTGGTGGCATCCACTTTTGTAGAAGACTTGCTGCTGGAGACCTGTACCGCCGGTGCCTCTCCAAAAAAGTTCGGCAGCGTGTAGAGCACAGCCACCAGCAGGGCGACCACGATAACGGCGTATTTCCAGACCGGATAACGATTCATGAGAGAGCTGTTCCTGGTGAACTGACAAGCGCGAATGCGCGGCGGGCAAAAGGGCCTGGACTCATCTTGTCCAGGAATGGCCAAAACGGCCAAGGCAGCCCGTGCATACCCGCCTCTGGTTACTTGGACGTGTTAATCGCGCCCTTGGGCAGCACCTGCACGATGGCACTGCGCTGCAGCTGCACTTCAACGCCGGGTGCCAGCTCAAGCGTCAGGTAAGCCTCCCCCAGCTTGGTGACCTTGCCCAGCATGCCGCCTGCAGTGGCAACTTCATCGCCTTTGGCGAGCGCTTCAATCATGGTGCGGTGCTCTTTTTGCTTTTTCATTTGTGGACGGATCATCACAAAATACAAAACAACGAACATCAACACCAGCGGCAGCATGCCGGTCAGCGACGACATCATGTCAGTGCCACCAGCAGCGGCGGCTGGAGCGGCTTGGGCAAAAGCAGAAGAAATAAACACGGCAGACTCCACAACGATTGAATGACACAAAAAAGGGGCGTGCTGCCCTCATGGCGAGCGCAGCACAGCCCGTGATTGTATGCGGGCAGGCATTGGCCCGATGGGGCAGCCAGCGCGTTGTCAGGTCATTTCAAGGTGGGGTTATCAACAGTCTGCACCTGTTGTCAAGCCGCCAGCTTCTGACTGGCAGGGGCAGGATTGGCAAAGCGCTGCACGAGAGCCGCCCATTGCAGGCGAGCTGCCTTGACATTGCGCTCCTTGACGTGCCCGTAACCCTTGATCATCTCGGGAAGGCGGGCAATCTCAACCGCTACGGCATGGTTTTCTGCCGTCAACGATTGGAGCACCGCCTCGATAGAGGCCTTGTAATCAACGATCAGCTCGCGCTCCATTTTTCTCTCGGCAGTGCGCCCAAACACGTCCAGAGCCGTACCGCGCAGACCCTTCAGCTTGGTCAGCAGCTTGAAACCCGTCAGCATCCAGGGGCCAAACTTCTGCTTTTGCAGCTCGCCCTTGTCGTTTGTTTTAGAGATCATCGGCGGCGCAAGGTGGTAGTTGAGCTTGAAGTCGCCTTCAAACATGGCATTGACCTTGTTTAAAAAAGTTGTATCCGTATGCAAGCGTGCCACTTCATACTCGTCTTTGTACGACATCAATTTGAACAAGTAGCGCGCCACGCTCTGACTCAGGAGCGTTTTGCCCAGGGCCGACTCAGCCTGTTCAACCTTGCGCACAAACGCCTCATAGCTTTGGGCATAAGCAGCGTTTTGATACGCCGTTAAAAACTCGACGCGCCGTGCTACCAGCGCATCAACACTCTCGCGTGAGGCAAGCAACGGCATGGCAATGACCTGTGCAGACGCAAACAGCTTTTCAACCGATGCCAGATCATGCGCAGCGCGGCGACCCCAGGCGAATGCGGTTTTGTTGTTCTCAACTGCCACCGCATTCAGTTCAATCGCGCGCGTCAGAGATTCCAGCCCCAGCGGAACCCAGCCCTTTTGCCAGGCATAGCCCAGCAGCATCGGGTTGGTGTAAATGCTGTCGCCCATCAGTTTGGTCGCTGCCGCATCGGCGTTAAAAGCGCCTACACCGCCAGCGCCCACCGCCTTGACGATCTCTGCCTGGCAGGCTGCACCCGGGTTTTGCCACGCGCCGTTGTGTACAAAAGATGCCGTGGGTGCCGCGTGCGCATTCAGTGCCACATGGGTTCTGCCCAGTTGCATGCGCATCATGGTTTCTTTATTGGCTGCAACGATCGGGTCACAACCAATGATCAAGTCAGCGCTGGCTGTGCCCACACGCGTGGTGCAAATATCACCAGGCCGGGCGCTGATGAGCACATGGCTCCAGGTGCTGCCGCCTTTTTGCGCCAGGCCTGCGGCATCTTGCGTGACGATGCCCTTGCCTTCAATGTGCGCCGCCATGCCCAGCAACTGGCCAATGGTGATCACGCCCGTACCGCCCACACCTGCCACCACAATGCCCCAAACCGTGTGGTCTGCGCCCAGCATCGGAATCGCAGGCTCTGGCAGCGTGCCACCTTCAAACGGGCTCAGCTTTTTGTCGCCTTTGGATTTTTTCTTGAGCTGCCCGCCTTCCACCGTGATAAAGCTTGGGCAAAAGCCCTTGACGCATGAAAAGTCCTTGTTGCAGGTGCTCTGGTTGATCTGGCGTTTGCGGCCAAACTCCGTCTCCAGCGGCTCCACGCTCATGCAGTTCGACTGCACGCTGCAGTCACCACAGCCCTCACACACCAGTTCGTTGATCACAACGCGTGCCGCAGGGTCCACCAGCGTGCCGCGCTTGCGGCGACGGCGCTTTTCAGTTGCACAGGTCTGGTCGTAAATGATGACGGTGCATCCTTTGATGTCGCGGAACTGCCGCTGGAGCGCGTCCAGCTCATCGCGGTGATGCACCGTCACGCCTTCTGGAAGCCGTACATCCTGAGCCTGTCGAAGGGCATCGTACTTTTCAGGCTCGTCGGTGACCACTATGGTTTTAATAGCGCCCTCGGCACGCATGGATTGGGCAATCTGCACAACCGAGTGCCCTTCCGCACGCTCGCCAACCTGCTGGCCGCCTGTCATGGCAACCGCATCGTTGTACAAAATCTTGTAGGTGATGTTGATACCCGCCGCAATCGACTGGCGAATCGCCAACAGCCCGCTGTGAAAGTAGGTGCCGTCACCCAGATTGGCAAAAATATGCGTGTCGGTGGTGAACGGTTGCTGGCCCACCCAGGGCACGCCCTCACCGCCCATTTGCGTGAAGCCCATGGTGGAGCGGTCCATCCACAGCGTCATGTAGTGGCAGCCAATACCGGCCATAGCGCGCGAGCCCTCGGGCACCTTGGTCGATGTGTTGTGCGGGCAGCCCGAGCAAAACCACGGCGTGCGTTCACTGTCAACCGTCAGCACGGTCAGCGACTGTTCTTTGGCTTGCAGCACGGCCAGGCGGGCATCAATGCGCGCCGTCATGTCGGCATCCAGGCCCAGTTTTTTAACCCGGTCGGCAATTGCCCTGGCAATCAGCGCGGGTGACAAGTCAGCATTGGCCCGCAGCAGCGTGTTGGCTGACGGGTTTGGCATGCTCCACTCACCACCGCCGTGTTGCCCGGCATCGCCAAACTTGCCCACAATGTTGGGCCGCACATCAGCGCGCCAGTTGTACAGCTCTTCTTTGAGCTGGTACTCAATGACCTGGCGTTTTTCTTCAATCACCAGAATCTCTTGCATGCCGGTGGCAAATTCACGCGTGAGTTGTGCCTCCAGCGGCCACACCACACCCACCTTGTGCAGGCGAATGCCCAGTTGCTGGCAGCTGGCGTCGTCCAGCCCCAGGTCGATGAGTGCCTGGCGCGTGTCGTTGTACGCCTTGCCGCTGGCAATCATGCCAAAACGGTCGTTTTTGCCTTCAATGGCGTTGTAGTTCAGGCGGTTGGCACGTATGTAAGCCAGCGCGGCGTACCACTTGGTGTCAAACAGGCGCTGCTCCTGCTCCAGTGGTGCATCCGGCCAGCGGATGTGTACGCCACCCGGCGGCATCTGGAAATCCGTCGGGATTTTGATCTGTACGCGCTCCGGGTCAATCATGGCGCTGGCCGATGACTCGACAATCTCCTGAATCGTCTTCATGGCCGCCCACACACCCGCATAGCGGCTCAGCGCAATGGCATGCAGGCCCAGGTCCAGAATTTCCTGCACGCTGGCCGGGAAGAACACCGGTAATCCGCAGGCTTTGAAAATATGGTCACTCTGATGCGCAGCCGTTGAGCTTTTTGAAATATGGTCGTCACCCGCAATCGCAATCGCGCCACCCCAGGCGGTGGTGCCGGCCATGTTGGCGTGCTTGAAAACGTCTGACGTGCGATCAACACCCGGACCTTTGCCGTACCAGATGCCAAACACCCCATCAAATTTGTTGGTGCCCGGTGGTGCAAAACCCAGTTGCTGCGTGCCCCACACAGCAGTGGCGGCGAGTTCTTCATTCACGCCCGGCTGAAAAACGATATTGCGCTTTTTCAGGTACTTGGCCGCCTTGACCAGCGCCTGGTCATAGCCGCCCAGCGGCGAGCCCCGGTAGCCTGAAATAAAACCCGCTGTGTTTTTGCCCTGCGCCTTGTCGCGCAGCTGCTGCAACATCGGCAGCTTGACCAGGGCTTGCACCCCGCTCATGAAGGCGTGGCCGTAATCGAGTGAATATTTGTCGTCGAGCGTGACGGTTTCGAGTGACTTGCGAATGTGCTCGGGCAGCGGTGCGTTCATATTTTTGTCTCCGTGGGGTGCAAGGGGCGCGGGCGCGCAAAGGCTCAACAATTGCATGCAAAGTGTATGCCTAACAGCCAGATAAATCTTTGCGTTATTCACCCTGCAAGCACGCATCAAAGCAAGAATCTTGCTGCAAAATGCCATTTATGGAAAAACTTGACAAGTTTGACGTGGCCATTTTGGTGCAGCTGCAGCTAGACGCCCGCCAGACCAATGCCGAACTCGCCTCACGCGTGGGACTGTCTGCCGCGCCGTGCTGGCGGCGCGTGAGGGCGCTGGAAGAAGCCGGCTTTATCACCGGCTACCGCGCAGACATCAACCGCCACAAAATCGGCCTGGGCGTGCTGGCCTTTGTGCGGCTGGACGCTGACCGCAACAACGGCGACGCCACCCGCCAGCTTGAAGAGTCGATCAAGAAAATGCCCGAGGTGGTGTCATGCCACTACATCAGCGGCGCGGGCACGTTTGAGTTGCAGGTGGTGGCCAAAGATTTAGAGGCCTTCAGCAAGTTTGCCTTGCACCACCTGATGAACTTGCCCAACGTCAAAGACATTCACACCAGCTTTTCACTCGGTGAAGTCAAGGCCAGCAGCGCCTTGCCGCTCGGGCATCTGGGTGCAGGGGCCGGGATGGGCAAAACAGGTCGTTAAGCGTCTGCAATGCTGTTTTATAGGTCAATAAGGCCTGGAGCGCACGTATTATATGCGCAGGCAGCTATTAATTGCATAGCACCCGCTATCTACCATTCAGGCTGCCACAACCACCGCAAAACTGGCGTTCATCCCGTCACTGCCCTGTACAAAAGGCATGGTCAGCGCATCACGGTCAGCCACGCTCAGCCGTTGCCACAAAAAGTCACGCGCGTTGCCAGGCTCGTCAGCCACATAAAGCTGCGTCGTCAGCAATTCACGGCGACCCAGCTTGACCTTGACGTGAATGTGCGGTGTGCGCCCGCTGTAGGCCACGGGCCGGCTGGTGCGAAACCGGTAACTGCCGTCAGCACCCACAGTCACCCGGCCAAACCCCTGAAACCGGTTGTCAGCCCGCCCGCCGTCGCCCCCATGGTGGTAGTGCCCAGCCCCGTCGCATTGCCATATTTCAACCTGCGCGCCACTCACGGGTCGCCCCTGCAAATCGCTCACGCTTCCTTCAAGCCAGGCGGCCTGACCGACCGGGTACGTCAGGTTGCCGTTGCGCAACAGGTCAAAGTCAGTGTCTTTAGGAAAGTCCACCGGGTAAAACGGCCCTTCGGTTTGCGAAGGCGTGGCCCGCCGCGCGGGCGCTGGCTGCGCATTGGCACCCAGCCACAGTGCGGGCATGCCGACCAGCGCGGCGGTGAGCAGCTGGCGGCGTAGCGGGTTTGATGGTGGTGTGGTTGCGGTGGTCATCATGGTCGTCCTCTGTGGTTCAGCGTCTTGCGTTTCAGAGTTGCACTTGGGGTGAAGGTTCCAGTATTGGTTCGGTACATTGCCCTTCTGGCGGCAAGTCAATTGGCTGAATCGCGCCTCTTGCGGCATGATCCATCTGGCTGCATAAAAACAAGGGGTTTCAGGGTGGCAGTTTTAATACCTTCAATCAGCGCGTGCATCTCACGCATGACCAGCGGCGAAAAGCGCGTTGCCGAACGGCTGGAGCAAAAGCTCGATGCCGACTACCTGCTGTGGTACGACGTGCCGGTCGGCCCCAAACATTTGCACCCGGACTTCGTTGTGATACACCCGCGCCGGGGCATTTTGGTGCTGGAGGTCAAAGACTTCAAGCCCAGCACCATCCAGCAGGTCGATAAAAACGACTGGGTCATTGCGCCCGACGGCGTTCCCAAAACCATCCCCAACCCACTGGAGCAAGCCCGCCAGTACGCGCATCAAGTTGTCAATGCGCTCGAACGTGACCCGCAGCTGGTGCGAGCCGATGGCCGCTACAAAGGCAAGCTGGCTTTCCCCTGGAGCTACGGTGTGGTGCTGCCCAACATCACGCGCAAACAGTTTGAAACGGCCCAGTTGCACCACGCCATCGACGCCCACCGCGTGATTTGCCAGGACGAGATGCTGGAAAGCGTCGATGCCGAAGACCTGCAAAGCCGCCTGTGGGACATGTTCCCGTACATGATGGGCGGCGTGATGAGCCTGCCGCAGCTTGACCGCGTGCGCTGGATCATGTTCCCCCAGGTGCGCGTGCAAACCACTGGCGATTTGTTTGACGACAACCAACTCGAATCAGGCGTAGCCGAGCTGCCCGACATCATGCGCGTGATGGACCTGCAGCAAGAGCAGCTGGCGCGCAGCCTGGGCGACGGCCACCGCGTGATTCACGGCGTGGCAGGCTCAGGCAAAACCATGATTCTGGGTTACCGCGCAGAGTATCTGGCCAAGGCCAGCACGCCCAGCAGCAAACCCATCCTGATCCTGTGCTTTAACGAGCCGCTGGGTGTGAAGCTGCACAGCGTGATGCAGTCCAAGGGCCTGAGCGACCGCGTGCATGTGCGGCACTTTCATAAATGGTGCCGCGACCAACTGGTGGCGTTTGGACAAACCCTGCCAGCGTACAACCTGCCCGTTGCCGCCAAGATGGACGATATGGTGAACCGCGTTATCCGCGCAGTAGACCGCAAGCAAATCCCTAGCGGCCAATACCAGGCGGTGATGATTGACGAAGGTCACGACTTCGCGCCCGAATGGCTCAAGCTCGTCACCCAAATGGT
>JBBRMH010000121.1:0-11898 GCA_038230935.1 Burkholderiales bacterium
CCGGTGCCAAAGTGCTGCTGGTGGGCATGCAGGTACCGCCCAATTACGGCAGCGCGTACGCGGCCAGTTTTACGGGCCTGTTTCCCAAAATTGCCAAGGCTGAAAAAGTGGCGCTGGTGCCCTTTTTTCTTGCAGGCATCGCCGATGCAAGCGATGCGACCGCCCAGTTTCAGGCCGACCGCATTCACCCGAACGCACAGGCGCAGCCCAAAATGCTGGCCAACGTGTGGCCTGAACTTGAAAAGCTGCTTCCATGAGCCTTGAACGTATTGCAGCCGAAGACGTACTCGGCAAACTGACTGATTTTTCAGATGTGATTGACGCCCGAAGCGAAGGCGAATACATGGAAGACCACCTGCCCGGCGCCATCAACTGGCCCAGCCTGCATGACGACGAGCGCTGTCTGGTGGGCACGCAGTACAAGCAGATCAGTGCCTTTGAGGCCAAAAAGCTGGGTGCAGCGCTGGTCGCCAAAAACATCGCCGCCCACATTGAGCGTGATGTGCTGGCCAAACCCAGGCAATGGCAGCCGCTGGTGTACTGCTGGCGGGGCGGCAAGCGCAGTGGCTCGCTGGCACTGATTCTTGACCAGATTGGTTTTAAGGTCACGCTGGTCGATGGGGGCTACAAGGCCTTCAGGGCGGCCATGGTGCTGGATTTGCCACAGCTGGCGGCAAGCCACAGCTACCGGGTCATCTGCGGCACTACGGGCTCGGGCAAGACGCGCTTGCTGCAGGCCCTCAGAGCCCATGGCGCGCAGGTACTGGACCTCGAAGCGCTGGCCAATCACCGCAGCTCGGTGCTGGGCGTGATGCCTGGCCTGGCGCAGCCCAGCCAGAAAGCCTATGACCGCATGATCTGGGCCGCTTTAAAAAGCTTTGACACCTCCCGGCCTGTGTACATCGAAAGCGAGAGCAAAAAGGTCGGTAACGTCGCCATACCCGAGGGCCTGATCACCGCCATGCGCCGGGCACCGTGCCTGCAACTTGAACTGCCCGAGGATGAACGCGTCGCGCTGCTGCTTGAGGATTATGATTTTTTTGTCCGGGACATTGAATTTTTCTGCGACAGGCTGGGCGCGTTGACGCAAGCCCGCAGTGGGCAGACTGTGCTGGACTGGCAAACCCGTGCCCGGTCAGGCGACGTGGCCAGTGTGGTGCGCGAACTGCTGGTGAACCACTATGACCCGGTGTACCTGCAGTCCATGCAGCGCAATTTTGAACACTACCTGCAGGCTGAGGTTTTGCGACCCAGTGACCACAGCGTTGAGGCCATGCAGGCGCTGGCGCAGCAGATGGTTGCAGTAGCCAGCTATCCAGATTCACCGCTGCAAGCCCCCTCAACGTGACGCCCAAGAAAAATCCCCTGACAGCCACACGGCGGTCTGTCAGGGGATTTTTTAATTGCTATTAAAAATATAGCTGCTAGCCCACGTATTTAATGCCGTAGAGCCTTATTTCATCAACAAGTCTGATCAACTCAAACGGCGGATGGTGCAGATGCCGCTGCAGGTGTGCCTGGCTCGGCAGGCTGGCCTTCGCTTGAGTCATCACCCGTGCCCTCATCATCGGGCTCATCCGGCTTGCCTTCAGCCTTGCGTTTGAGTTTGTCTTCTTTCTTACGCTTTTTGGCGAGCTCTTTCTGGCGTTTTTCGTAGGAATAATTAGGAGTTGCCACAGCGTGCTTTCATTGAAATTTAGTCCTTACTGTACTGCATCGCCGCCAGCGCCTGGGCAAGGTCAGCCTGCAGGTCTGGCACAGCCTCCAGCCCGATTGACAAACGCACCAGACCCCCCTTGTAAGGCCACGGCGTGGTTCGCAAAGCGGGTATGTCGTAAGGCACACACAGGCTCATCGGGCCAGCCCAGCTGTAGCCAATTTTGAACAGCTGCAGAGCATCGCAAAAACCATCCACCTGGCTCTGGCTGTACTCGGGCTTGAACACCACGCTGACCAGACACGCGGCAGCGGTGCAGTCACGCTTCCAGGCCTCGTGACCGGGGGAGTCTGGCAGCGCCGGGTGCAGCACGGCTTCAATCTGCGGCTGAGCTTGCAGCCAGGTCGCCAAAGCGCGGGTGGCGGTGTCTTGCGCCGCGTAGCGCAGGGCAATGGTGTTGAGGCCGCGCAAAACCAGCTCGACATCATTGCCGGCCACGCCATAGCCAATGCGCATATGGCAAAAGTGAATCAGGTGATGCAAGGCCTCACTGCGGGTCACGACAGAGCCCATCAGCACGTCGGCACCGCCACTCGGATATTTGGTCAGGGCATGGGCTGAAATGTCTGCGCCCAGCTCAAACGCATTGAACGCGATACCCGAGCCCCAGGTGTTGTCCAGCGCAGACACGATGCCTTCAGGGTGTGCGTTGGCGTGGGCTTTGACAGCCGCGACCAGTTGCGGCAGATCAGGAAACTCCAGCGTGATGGAGCCGGGTGCTTCAAGCCAGACCAGACGCGTTTTGGTGCTCAATTTAGCGGCCAGATCAGCCGGGTTCATGGGGTCATAAAACTGGTAGCTGACGCCCCAGGCAGCCAGCTCGTTTTGCGCAAAAGCCTTGTTGGGGCCGTAGGCGTTGTCAGGAATCAGCAACTCGTCACCGCTTTTAAGCAGCGCCATACCCACCAGCACCACCGCCGCCAGACCGCTGGGCACCAGTGTGCAGTAGGTGCCGCCTTCCAGCGTGGCAAGGCGCTCCTCCAGCGTGAACGTGGTCGGCGTGCCATGCAGACCATAGGTGTAGCCGGTTTTATTCTTCCAGTCGCGGGTACGCAAGGCGGCCACCGAAGGAAAGGCGATGGTCGAAGCCTTGTGAACCGCAGGCGCAATCGCGTCAAAAGCAGCAGGCGGTTTGTAAGAATGGTGAATCAGGGTGGTGGATGTTTGGGTCATCACCGGATATTAACGGCAAGCCAAAAAATGCTTTTCTAAGCCTTTAATGAGTCGTCTTAAGAACACTGCCCGCGTACCCCGCCAGCAGGGGCCGCGGAACTGGCTTCGCCAGGCCGCAGGCGCAGCGGCCCCCCGGGGGGCAAGGAGCTACACGAAGTGAGCGACTGTGGGGGGCCACGTCCCACCGCGGAACTGGCTTCGCCAGGCCACAGGCGTAGCGGCCCCCTCGGGGGGCAGCGTCCACACGCAGTGGGAAAGCGTGGGAGTCCGTATTATTCAAGCAGGGGCCACGGAACTGGCTTTGCCAGGCCGCAGGCGCAGCGGCCCCTCGGGGGGGCAGCGTCCACACGCAGTGGGAAAGCGTGGGGGCTACACCTTCCACTTGCTCAGCAGCTGCTCCGGCGAGAGGGCGTCATAGCTCTCAAACGGCTGGTGAATCCAGGGGTTGGTAGGCAGCAACTCCACAGAATAGTCTGGCTCGAAAGTTGACACGCCTTTGGTCCAGATCACGGCACTGCGCAGCTCGGTAATCGGCTTGTAGTTGTTGCGCAGCTGGTGAATCACGGCGTTCAGTGTGTGGCCTGTATCGGCCAGGTCATCGACCAGCAACACCCGTCCGGCAATTTCACCCTTGGGTGTGGTGATAAACCGGGCAATGTCGAGGTTGCCCTGCGTCATGCCAGCATCAGCGCGGTAAGAGCTGGTGGACATGATGGCCAGGGGTTTGTCGAAAATGCGCGACAAAATATCACCGGGGCGCATGCCGCCGCGTGCCAGGCACAAGATGGTGTCGAACTGCCAGTTCGACTGATGGATCTTGATCGCCAGTTTTTCAATGAGATTGTGGTACTCGTCATAACTGACGTAGAGATGCTTGCCGTCTTCGGTCAACATGCGGGATGCTCCTGATTTAATAGCTGCCAGCGCATATAAAGCATGCGCTGGAGGGCTTTTTCATATAAAAAGTGGCTCAAGATGCAAGGTAAGGGTGTTGCAGCATGATGGTGTGGTCACGGTCGGGACTGGTCGAGACCATGGCAATCGGCACGCCGGTGACCTGCTCTATCCGTTGCAGATACAACCGCGCATTGACAGGCAGCCTGGCGTAATCAGTCACACCCACAGTGGTGTCGCTCCAGCCGTCAAGCGTTTCATAAATCGGGGTGCAGCGGGCAATGTCGTCCGCGCCCATCGGCAGAATATCGGTGATCTCACCATCGAGTTCATAGCCGGTACACAGCATCAGTTTGTCAATGCCATCGAGCACATCGAGCTTGGTAATGCACAGGCCTGTCAAGCCGTTGACCTGGGCTGACCGCTTGAGCAGGGCCGCGTCAAACCAGCCACAGCGGCGGTAACGCCCAGTGACAACGCCGCGCTCTGCCCCGACCGTGCTCATGTGGTAGCCGGGTGTACCGGGCGTCTGCCAGTCGAGCTCCGTCGGGAAAGGCCCACCCCCGACGCGGGTGCAATAGGCCTTGGTGATGCCCAGAATATAGTGCAGCATTCCAGGGCCTACGCCTGAGCCAGCCGCCGCGTTGCCCGCGACACAGTTGCTGGATGTCACGTAAGGGTAGGTGCCATGGTCCACGTCAAGCAGCGTGCCCTGAGCGCCTTCAAACAGCAGGTTGGCACCGGCCTTGTGGGCGTCATTCAACTCCCGTGACACATCTGCCATCATGGGCCGCAATGCGTCTGCGTGGCTCATGGCTTCTGCGTAGGTCGCTTCGAAATCGATAGCAGGTGCATGCAGGAAAGTTGTCAGCACATGGTTGTGCAGGCTCAAGAGATCGCGTAGCTTGGCTGCAAAACGATCGGGGTACTTGAGGTCCTGCACGCGCAGCGCACGGCGGGCAATTTTGTCTTCATAGGCCGGGCCAATGCCTTTGCCGGTCGTACCGATCCTTTCAGTGCCGCCCTGCTCGCGCAGTGCCTCGCGCGCGGTGTCAAGTGCGGCGTGAAAAGGCAGGATCAGCGGACAGGCTTCGCTGATGCGCAACCGTGAGCGCACCTCGACACCGACCGCTTCAAGCTGGCTGATTTCCTTGAAAAGGTGTGTGGTGGACAGCACCACACCATTGCCGATATAGCACTTCACGCCGGGGCGCATGATGCCACTGGGTATCAGGTTCAACGCCGTCTTGACACCGTTGATCACCAAAGTATGCCCGGCATTGTGGCCGCCCTGAAAGCGCACCACGCCCTGCGCTGACTCCGTGAGCCAGTCCACCAGTTTGCCTTTTCCTTCATCGCCCCATTGGGTTCCCACCACGACGACGTTGCGTCCTGCGGTAGCGGCTGGTTTGTTTGTCATCTTCAGTTTCTCTTTAAGGGTTCGTGGGTAGAAAGCCTGGCCGCGGCCACACCATCCAAAAAATCGTTGTCACGCCAATGACCTGTGCAGATCAAGAGGGTTTGCGCACGGGCTGGACAGCCCAGCCACCGGCAAGCTTGACCAGTTCACGGTCGCAGTCGAATTCATTGACTTCATGCTCGTGGCCTGGCAGCACGCAAACCACAGTGTCACCTGCGGCACGCAAGCCGACAATCGCAGTGCGCAGGCTGGCATCATCGGCCCAAGGGGCGCGCACAGCGGCTTTCAACGGTCGGGGTGGCAGCACGCTGACGAGTTCTTTCAAATCCAGGCTGAAGCCAACCGCCGGGCGCCTGCGGCCAAACACGGCCCCGACCTCGTCATAGCGCCCGCCGCGTGCCAGCTCGGCACCCTGCCCGTAAATGGCAAAGCGTATGCCACTGTAGTAGGCGTAACCACGCAGGTCTGCCAGGTCAAAACTGACCTTGACATCGCCTACACGGGAGGCGAGCCACTTCAGGTTGGCCAGCGCGTCGTGTACGCCTGGAAGGCCTTTCAAGGCTTGCGACGCTTCATCGAGCACTTTTTCATCGCCATACAGTTGGAGCAGTGCCATCAGTCCCTGGCGTGCCGCCGTAGAAATACCACCGCCCAGGCTTGCTGTGAGGCTGCCCAGTTCACTGGCGTCCTTGGCTGCCAGCGCAGCGTGAACCAGCGCCAGGGTTCTGGCAGGCATACGGACACCGGCCAGCAGGCTGCCAACGATGCGAACGTCCGCCATATCCACACTTAATTGACCAACGCCAGCAGCACTCAAGGCTTCGAGCGCCAGCACCTGGGCTTCAAGGTCAGCCTCCAGACCTGCATGGCCGTAAATTTCTGCGCCAAACTGCAAGGGCTCGCGGGTGGCATGCGGGCGCTCGGCGCGTGTGTGCAGCACAGGACCGCAGTAACAAAGGCGCGCCACACCACTGCGGTTGAGCAAATGGGCATCAATACGGGCCACCTGGGGCGTGGTGTCGGCACGCAGGCCCAGTGTGCGGCCCGAGAGCTGATCGACGAGTTTGAAGGTTTGCAAGTCAAGTGCTTCACCGGTACCGGTCAGCAGCGATTCGAGGTGCTCCAGCAGGGGCGGCATGACAAGCTCATAGCCGTAAGCGCGGGCTGTGTCGAGCAACAAGCGCCGAAGCTCTTCGATATGACGGGCCTCGGAAGGCAAGACATCGGCAATTTGATCCGGCAATTGCCATGATGACGACCAGGCGGGCATGAGTTTGGGAGGAGCTGTTAAAAGCAGGATTTTACCGGGCTTGAGACCTGTTTTTGACCTGGCCCGCAACGGATGGCTTGAGGAAGCTTAATGACAGCTGCACACAAGACACCTTTTAAGGCCGCGTTGTACAGGCTGAGTCACCCTAACAAGGTGATGCCGACCAGCCCCAAAGCCACACTGCACAGCCCGAAAAAGCGGATCTGGCCGTCATTCATTTTCAGAATTTGTTCAAACATCCGCCGCCAGCCTGTAGGGGACAAAAAAGGCATCAGCCCTTCGAGAACAAGGACGATGGCAAGCGCCAGCCAGAAGGCGTTGCCGTCCATGGCCTTGCCTGATTTACTTCTTGCCGGGAGGCGGGGTGGCGGCTTGACCAGAACCACGCATGGTCTTGAAAAAGTCTGAAGAAGGGTCCAGCACCATCACGTCGCTTTTCTTGTTGAAACTGGCCTTGTATGCGTCCAGACTGCGGTAGAACTGGGCAAACTGGGGGTCTTTGCCAAAAGATTCTGCATACGTGCGGGACGCCTCAGCATCGCCTTCACCTTTGACCTTCTGGGCATCGCGGTAGGCGTTTGCGATCGTGACTTCGCGTTGTCTGTCAGCATCTGCACGGATTTTTTCACCCTCGGCTGCACCGGTAGAGCGCAACTCGTTGGCGACGCGCTGCCTTTCAGCGACCATGCGCTTGTAAACAGAATCAGTGATGGCTTCCACATAATCCACGCGTGTGATGCGCACATCCACCACATCGACACCCCAGGGCTTGGCACCCTGAACGGCCTGAAGTACTTCACGCTTGACGTCAGCCATCAGGGCTTCGCGCTTGGACGACAGCAAGTCCTTGACGGTGCGCTTGTTGATTTCTTCCTGAAAGGCATTGCGCACCACACGGCTGAGCTGGCTGGCACCCGCTTTTTCGTCCAGACCCACATTGCGAATGTAGTCGGTAGGCTGCGTGATGCGCCAGCGAACATACCAGTCAATCACCACGCGCTGCTTTTCAAGCGTGAGCATGGGTTCTGCATCCGCGCTGTCGAGCGTCAGCAGGCGTTTGTCAATGTAGGACACATTCTGGAACGGTGGTGGCAGCTTGAAATGAAGCCCTGGCTCAGTCACCACATCCTTGATTTGGCCCAGTGCATACACCACACCGAATTGCCGTTGGTCCACTACGAACAGCACAGAACTTGCCAGTGCCAAAAGCACCAGCAGCGAAGAGGCAATAAATCCGACTCTGTTCACTTTTATCTTCCTTGGAGGGTCTGATTGGTTTTAGCGGGTGCGTGCGTCGCGTGCGCGCGGGTCCGCCATGGGCGCAGGTGCTGGTATGGCTGTAACAGGCGGTAAAGCTGCAGCAGCACCTGTACCGCCAAGGCCGTCAGCAGGCCCGGCAGTAGGGCTTTGCCCATTCATTTGCATGATTTTGTCAAGCGGCAGGTACAGCAGGTTGGAGCCCTGACGCGAGTCCACCATGACTTTGGTCACATTGCTGTAGACCTGCTGCATGGTGTCGATATACATGCGGTCACGCGTGACCTGCGGTGCCTTTTGATACTCAGTCAATACAGAACGAAAGCGCTGCGCATCACCCTCGGCCTGGGCAACGACCTGGGCTTTATAGGCATCAGACTCTTCTTTCAGCCGTGACGCAGAACCCACAGCACGTGGGATGACATTATTGGCATAAGCCTGTGCCTCGTTTTTGGAACGCTCCCGCTCCTGGCCGGCTTTGAGCACATCGTCAAAGGCAGCCTGAACCTGCTCAGGCGGGCGCACACCACTTTGCTGAAGGTTGATACCAACAATTTCCACGCCGACTTTATAACGGTCAAGAATGGTTTGCATCAGCTTGCGTACACGCGGCGCAATCTGGTCGCGCTCTTCGGAAAGGGCTGAATCCATCTTCATCTGGCCAACCACCTCGCGAACAGCGGTCTCGGCGGCCTGCACGACTGCATTGGCCGGGTCCTTGCTCTCAAAAAGGTAGGCGCGTGCATCATTGAGCCGATATTGCACAGCAAATTTGATTTCAACGATGTTTTCATCCTGCGTCAACATGGCCGACTCGCGCAGGCCCGTCGCTTTGATGACGGTGTCGCGCCCTATGTCAACCGAGCGAATCTGTGTCACTACCACCAGTTCGTGACGCTGGATGGGGTATGGCAGACGCCAGTTAAAACCCGCACCCACTGTGGAGTTGTATTTGCCAAATTGGGTAATGACCGCCTGTTGACCCTCCTGGACAATGAAAAAGCCGGTTCCCAGCCAGATCAGCACGGCAACGCCTGCGATCAAACTGACACCAATGCCAGCATTTTTCATATCAGGCTGAAAGCCGCCGCCGTTACCACCGCCGCCGCCGTTGTTGTTATTACGACCGCGATTACCTGCGTTCTTGCCACCAAAGAGACCGTTCAATTTGCGGTTGAAGTCACGCCACAGCTCATCAAGGTCGGGTGGCCCCTGATTGGAGCCTTGTACCGGAGGACGCTTGTCAGGCTGCGGAGTATTCTCAGGGGAAGATTTGGGTTTGGACTCCTCCGGAGCGGATTTGTCATCGTCGCGACCCCAGCGGGGATCGTTCAGATTAAAAACACCAAAGGCATGTCGCTTCAAACGTCCGGGGAAGGCTGCCAAGGTCTGCAGCGCAGGGTTCAGATTCATGGGGTCAAGCTCGCTTTTTTCATTACTTTTGTATTGTGCCAAATTCAACGGGCAAGTCAGTCAACGACCTCAGAGGTTTGGGGGGTATCGCCAGCCAGTCCGGTTGCCGCATGCTGGACCAGGAGCTGGCGCAAAGCAGGCAACCCGTCGCCTGTTTGCGCACTCACGAAAACCCGCTCGACGCGCTTGACCGAATCAGAGAAAGCGTCTTTGACTTCAAACATATCGCTCAACTGCAGCGGCCAGTGTGATTTTTCAAGGGCATCGAGCTTGTTGAACACCAAAATCTGCGGCACGTCTGCAGCGCCTATCTCTTCGAGCACACGCTGAACCTGCTCGATTTGCTCCAGATAGTTGGGGTTGGAGCCATCAACCACGTGCAGTAACAAGTCAGCATCTGCGGCTTCTTGCAGCGTCGCAGCAAATGCATCGACCAGACCGTGCGGCAAGTCACGAATAAAACCGACCGTATCGGACAAGGCTACGGAGCGCTGCGCATCCCCCAGATAAAGTTGCCGTGTCGTGGTGTCAAGCGTGGCAAACAGCTGGTCAGCAGCATAGGCTTTTGCTTTTACCAGTGCATTGAAAAGCGTTGACTTGCCAGCGTTGGTGTAGCCAACGAGTGAAATACTGAACGAATTGCGCCGCTCACGCTGACGCCGCTGTGTTTGCCGCTGTTTTTTGACTTTTATCAAACGCTCTTTGGTGCGCTTGATGGACTCACCAATCATGCGTTTGTCAAGCTCGATCTGTTTTTCACCTGGCCCGCCGCGCACGCCCGCCCCGCCGGTTTGGCGCTCCAAGTGCGACCAGCGCCTGACAAGGCGGGTGGACAAATATTGGAGTCGCGCAAGTTCCACCTGAAGCTTGCCTTCATGACTACGCGCTCTCTGGGCAAATATCTCAAGAATCAGAAGCGTCCGGTCATTGACAGGAAGCTCCAGATGGCGTTCGAGGTTGCGTTGTTGAGCCGGGCTGAGGGACTGGTCAAACAGCACTTCAGTAGCCCCGACCTGACTAGCGAGCATTTTGATCTCGTCTGCTTTGCCGCTACCGATGAACAGCGCGGCATCGGGAGCCCTGCGCTTGCATGTCACGCGTTCGACCGGTTGCATGCCTGCAGTTTGTGCCAGCAGGCCCAGTTCTTCAAGGTTGTTATCGAAATTGGGTAAACCTAAATCGACACCCACCAGAATTGCCAGTGGCCTGATACGGCCAGGGGAATGGTCGGGACTCAGCTGGCGGGGCTTTCTTCAGAATCTGCTGCTGCAAAGTTCACAGCGCGCCCCGGCACAATGGTTGAGATGGCGTGTTTGTAAACCATTTGCGTTACGGTGTTGCGAAGCAGAACCACATACTGATCAAAGGATTCAATCTGGCCCTGCAGTTTTATCCCGTTGACAAGATAAATGGAAACAGGAACATGTTCCCTACGTAAAGTATTGAGAAACGGGTCCTGGAGTAACTGACCTTTGTTATTGCTCACGATATTTTCCGTGTTCAAGAGTTAAGAGACCTACACGTTATCACAGCCCATCTACCCTTTATGTAAGCTTACTTCGATTCCTTGTCCTTGAAGGGGTTGTGTGAGGTTTTCATCTGGATACGCATGGGTGTTCCGACCAGATCAAACTCCTTGCGGAAACGCCCTTCAAGGTATCGCTTGTAAGACTCGCTAACGTGCTCCAGCGAATTACCATGCACAATGATGATGGGCGGGTTCATGCCACCCTGGTGCGCATAACGCAGCTTGGGACGGAACACACCAGAGCGCTGGGGCTGCTGAAACTGCACCGCCTCCAGCAGCAGGCGCGTCAGCACTGGCGTTGACATTTTGCGGTTAGCCGAGGCATGGGCCTGGGTAATGGACTTCCAGACCGGTCCCAGCCCCTGGCGCTTGATGGCTGATATCTGGTGAATGGCGGCAAACTTCAAAAATGCCAGACGGGTTTCAATGGAGCGTGCCAAGGTTTCGCGCTGGTACGAATCCACGGCGTCCCATTTGTTAATGGCCAACACCACAGCGCGACCACTTTCCAGAATGTAGCCCGCAATGTGGGCATCCTGATCGGTCACACCCTGTGTGGCATCGAGCAACAGCAAAACCACATTGGAATTTTCAATAGCCTGCAAGGTTTTAACGACGGAAAATTTCTCAATCGCCTCAAACACTTTGCCTTTGCGGCGCAGACCTGCGGTGTCAATCAGCTCGAACTTCTGGCCAGCGCGCTCGAATGGCACTGAAATGGCGTCGCGCGTGGTGCCAGGCAGATCAAAGGCAACCAAACGCTCCTCACCCAGCCAGGTATTGATGAGCGTCGATTTGCCTACGTTAGGCCGCCCGGCGACAGCCAGCCTGATAACGGACGGATCTTGCGGCTCAGACTCTTCAGAGGCATCGGGAAGCTTGAGCAATGCCAGCGCGCTGTCCACCAGCGTCCGCATGCCTTGACCGTGTGCAGCGGATACGGCCAGCACCTCACCCAACCCAAGCTCAAAAAACTCTGAAAACTGCACCCCATCGGTCATGCCTTCAGCTTTGTTGGCTGTCAGTACACAAGGTTTACCCAGTTTTCGCAGGTAGTTGCCAATGTCGTAGTCCTGCGCGCTCACACCGGCACGGGCATCGACTACAAATACCACAACATCAGCCTCAGCGACCGCCTGCCGGGTTTGCTTGGCCATTTCTTTGTAGATGCCGCTTTGCGCATCCGGCTCGAAACCGCCGGTGTCAATCACGATGTAGTCGTGTGA
>JBBRMH010000122.1:0-11865 GCA_038230935.1 Burkholderiales bacterium
CTGCCTGTGACTGTCGTGGCTGAGCTGTCCCCGAAAGGGAGCCCAGCCCGATGTAAAGGGTTGCGCCTTTCGCCTGGATATCCAGTGGGCTGGAATGTTCTGCAGGAAAGCCATGTAAGCCAGACAGTCCTCCACCATCATGGTGCTCAGGGCCATGCCCGGGCGTTCTTTCTGCAGCCACAGAATTAGCCGCATAGCCTCCCGCAGATAAACCTTCACAGTCTGCTTCGATCCAGCGCGTGCGGCAATCCAGGCGTTGACAGCCTCCATGTCCGTATCCGCCCTCAAGATGGAAGTGGCATGGTCGGCATCACGCACCCCAGTTTTATCGCCGTCCTGGCCAACGATCCTGAAAGACGTATAAATACCGGGCGGCCCGATCAGCGCGAACGAGGCAGGCTTTGGCTTGATCGCCTCGGGCATGATGGACTTCAGGAAAGATGTGATGCGCTCTGCTTTGCCTTTGCCTATACCCGGCATTGCGCTGTACCAGCGACCACCAATTTGTATGGCCTCGCTGAGCAGCCCCATGTTGACGAGCCCAGCGCCAATGAATCGGGCAGCCGTCACGTCATCAAACCAGCCAACGACCGAGTGGTGGGGTACAGGTACCTCAACGGATAACTCCTCAAGCCTGGCGAGCAGGCTTAGTTGCTTGTCGCGCAGGCGTTGCCGTCTGGTTGCGCTGGAAACCTCTTTTTCATCGACTGGATAGGCTTCTTGGTACATCTGCAGCACTTCTTGTTCACCCCAGCCGTCCAGATCGCACTCTGCGATGAAATCCTCTAGGGAGGGTACGTAGGCCTTGGTTTTCGATTTTGAAGCACTCTGAGGCCCTTCTGATAGGTCGTTTTTTCTTGGAGTGATCACCAGACCGATCAATCTCCAGGCTGAACCCTCGTTACTACGCCTGGCCACCGCTCGAACTGCATCAATGGTCTGGCGGTTTGCCGTTACAGCTTGCTTGCCATGCTCGACGCCCATGTACAAAACCGCCGACGCTACAACGTCAATGCCCTCGGCGACCGAGCGCAGGTGCGCGAAGTGGTGTCTTCCGATTCTGGTGACGAACTTGACCCGCTTAAACGAGGTGATTGATTTCATTGACGATTTTTCGACTTTTGCTTAATAAAAGCTTAGTCTACTAGATACTGTCGATTTAGAGTAATATTTTTCGACCTTAGATAATGGTAATAATCTTAGGCCATTAGAAAAAATTTTCCACACACAACGGTAAAAATTAACGTTGATGCAAGTAAATTTGACCCTAGTTTTGTAACTAAAGTTGACCCTATTTCAAGGCAAGGGTCTAGCCACCCATTGCAGGTGGCTCAAATGTGCGCACGTCTTAGCCAGAGATAGCAATTATTTTCTGCACCATGGATCGCCTAGTTCCGTTATAGACCATTTGCCGTGAGGTGGTCAAGCAATTTCGGACGTTCCGATAAGTTTGATAGTTTTCGATTGATTGACCCTAACCCAAAAAACCGGTCCCTATAAAAGCAGGAAATCTGGCATGATTTTCCACCTTATGTGAAAGCAAACATGTCATGAAAAAGAGCAGGTGTGCCGACGAGCACATTACGCCTACCGTAAAGGCGCTTTAGCCCTACACGCTTTATGGTGGTCTGAGCTTTTTTAATGTTCTGAATTTTTCAACACAGCCCAAGTGATGAGACATCACGTGACAAACAGCCAGTGAAAAACTATCGAACAGGTGATGCCAGCAAAGCCAGCGACGCTTGCGTGAGAGCAATGAATGACCGTCAATTTGGAGAGGTAGCACCGTGGATCGCCATACAGGATCGCCGTGTATTTCTGACTCCAAACTAATTGTCAAATGCTACTCATGCCACCGTCAATGGTTAGCTCACTGCCCACCATGAACGACGATTCATCAGACGCCAGGAAGACCACAGCTTTGGCAATTTCAATTGGATTACCAAGTCGCGCTGCGGGGATTTGCGCCACCATGTGTATGGTCATCATGTGCTGCTGTACTGTAGAAAGGCCCATCTTGTTGTAAATAGGCGTTGCAACAGGTCCAGGACTGATCGCATTGACCCGGATGCCCCGACCAATCAACTCGCCTGAGAGTGTGCGTGCCAATGAAATAAGTCCCGCTTTGCTGGCTGCATAAACACTTGAGTCGGGCGCCCCAGCATGGGCACTGATGGACGCATTTAGCACGATGGACGACGGGTTTGCCAGCAAGGGCATCAAAGCCTGGATCAAGAAGTAAGGTCCTTTCAGATTAATCGACATCACCCGGTCGAATGTGGCTTCGTCGAAATATTTGACAGGTCGAAATTGAGCAACACCAGCGTTGATAAACACTGCGTCCAGACCACCGAATTTTTCCTGCAACTGCTTGGCCATAGCTTGTTGATCTGAGACTTTTCCGGCGTCGCTTTGTATGACGAGAACTTCGCTGCCAAGATCAGTTTTCGCCTGGGCAAGTGTGTCCGGGTTTAGTCCGGTGATCGCTACCCGAGCGCCTTCGATCAAGAACTGCTTGGCGGTCTCCAGGCCAATCCCGGTCGTGCCCCCTGTAATCAGCGTACGCTTGTTGAATAATCTTTTCATCCTACCTCTGCCTACCTTTCTCTGGCAGCTTCAGCCCTGACCTTGAGCACTGGTGATAGTAGATACGCCATCACCGTACGCGTGCCCTGGTGAATCTCAGCCGTAGCGGCCATTCCTGATCCCAAAGCCAGTACTGTGCTGCTTGCCACAAGGCTCTGGCTGTCCAGCTTGACCAGTGCCCTGTAAGTCAGTGCTGCCGCCTGCGGGCTATTGCTTTGCTTGGGGTCTGAAGCATCCGCACCGACGTGTGTGACACGCCCTTGAAGCAGACCGTATTTTGTGAATGGAAATGCTGCAATCTTGATTTGGGCTTTTTGCCCTACTGACACGAACCCCACGTCTTCATTGGCCAGCAGTACCTCTGCCTGCAAAGCCTCAGCTTGCGGGACAATGTTCATGAGCAATGCCCCGGCTTGCACCACAGCACTTTTTGAAGTGACACTCAGGTCCTTGACCACGCCATCTGCGGGCGAGCGAATCTCCAGCAGGCCCGAACGGATGGTGCTTTTGTCCAACTCCTGCGAGCTTTTGGTCAATTGGGTTTCAGTGTCCATTCGCTCGTTTTCAAGCTGACTTTGATAGCCAGAGCGAAGACTTGCCAGCTTTTTGCTGGACTGCGCAATGGCTGCCTGCAAACTGGCCAGCGTAGACTCTTGCGCCTTGAGGTCTTGCGACTTTTCCAGCCAGTCACGGCGCTTTTCATTGGCCGCCACCTCGCCTACAAAGCCTTCTTTGAGCAGTTTTTCATACGCCTCGGCAGACTGGGCATAAATGGGCAGGGTCTGTTTGAGCTTGCTAAAGACCTGCTCTGCTGCGCCCAGCTCGGCACGGGCTTTTTCCAGGCTGTGGGTTTCTTGCGCCTGCGCATCGATAAATGCCTGGCGGCGTGCCTGAAATTGGCCTTGCACCTGTGCCATAAGCGCTGCAGAGCCTGCGCCCGCTTGCGGGGTGAACGCTACGGCTCCTTGTGCGCCGGCACCTGAGAGTTCGGCAGCAATGCGCTGTAGGGTCAGCTGCTTGATGGCAACATCCTGCTTTTGGGCTTGCATATCTGATGCACTTAACCGGGCATCGAGCCGCATCAGCACCTGCCCGGCACTAACGAGATCGCCGTCGCGCACCAAAATTTCACTGACCACACCAGCTTCAGCGGGCTGCACCACCTTGGTGTAGCTAATAGGCACCAGGCGCCCCTGTGCAGTGGCCACAATGTCGAGTTCAGCCCAACAACTCCAGAGCAGCAGACAGCCGACCACGGCACTCAAACCCAGCACCACTACACGTGGCATACGTGAGGGCGGGCTGAGCTGAAGTGTCAGCAAGTCAGGGGCAAAGTCATGGGCTTTCGCAGAGAGTGTGGTGAGCGTTTGTTGCAGGCTCTGCTGGGAGAGTTGTTCTGATTTGTTTGTTTTCAACATGTGCTTGTTTTGCGCTTGTTCATATCGTTCGTCTCTTGGACCTCTCGGTTAGCAACAACTGAGTCATATGCTTGGTTTGTCTCGGCAATATCGATTGCTTTGGCCGTACAAGCAGAATCACCCACAAGCAACTGCATGACTTTGCTAACCACGATCTCTGGCGTGAACCAGGCGTAGCGTGACGCAAAGTTTGTCGCACGTTGTTTTAGCCCAGCGTCATGCAGCAACTGGTCGACTCTGGTCTGCACTTGCACAAGGTGTTCATGCCTGATGGTGCTGACAATAAGCCCCCTTCGCAACAGCTGGTAAGCCAGCAATGCCTGCTCCAGCTGTGTAGGGAGCAACATCACCGGCTTGCCTGCGTGCAGTGCCATGCTGGTCAAGCCCATCCCGCCGCCATTGATGACAGCATCACAGGTGGGCAGCAACGGTTCCAGATCAACGCTCTGCGTGTGTACCGTCATGCCCCAAGCGCGTGCTGCATCACACGGCAATATAGCGCTCTTGGGTGACACAACCACGACATTGGCACCCTGCTTTTGTAATGATTGCCATAAAAAATTGTGGCGCCGGTCTTGTAGTGTCAGGTAACACAATACCTTGCGCCCCGGTTTGTCAGGCCAACCTATACAAATAGATTCAGACAACGTGTGCCAGATCGGGCCGATGTAGGCGGGCTCAGGCATTGCACGTTCGAAATGGTCCAGTTCGGGCCAGATGCACAGGGCGCGCTGTGATGCGTTTAGCCAACCATCTGCACTTCCAGGCATTGCATCGGCCGCAGTCCCGAGCAGTGTGCCCAGGGCCTTCATGGCTAAAGCCAGGTTTTCTTCACTTCTTGCAATAGATAACTCTGTTCCGTCCATCCAGGGCGCAAAAGACAGGCCAGGCACTTGCGGCGGTAGCTCAAACCCATGCCCCAGTACGACAGTGCGCAAACCCGCCACTGTTGCTGCATATTGCGCCATGGGTGAAGCATCAATCAACACTGCAGACGGTTTGAGTCGATCAAACAGTGCCAGCCATTGCACCACACACCCGTGTGCCGCCGATGGATTTGCAAAACCACAGTGCAACCAGACATCTGCCGGGCACAGCAGGCTAGGCCCAGCGTAGCGCTCTGCTGCTACCTGCGGCGTCGCCACCAATGCCACCCCAACAGTCTCAAAGTAGGGCCACACAGCTGCTGGCTCCGGGGTTGCCACAACGACCAGGTGACCACGGGCGCGCAACGCTTTGGCTATCGGAATCAACCGCGCAAGGTGACCCAGTTGGCCGCCATGCTCCCAGACTATCAAGACGGGGCGCATGGACCGATCGGCCGGGGGCTCAACCACCAGCTTCATAACCCAGCTGATTCCCACACCCCGTCCACAACAGCTCGCATGATGGCCTGGTGCGTATCAGGCTCATTTCTGTGCCCAGCCGTTAACACCCGCTGCGCTGCTTGAGCCCAAAGCTGCAAACAGCAGCTGGTCCACACTTAGTGCCGCGCTGGTACTCAAGGGATTGATAGATGCCAGCGGCGCGTAGTCCATCAAAGCCGTGCCTGCCTGCAGCGCTGCCCAAGGGTTGATGTAGCTTGCCCCGGTGGCAGCACTGGCCGCATTGGTCTGCGCTGCGGCCAGGCTGCCTGTAATGGCCCAGCCATTCGCTGCTGCTGGTGTGGCTGTGCGGGCGGTGTCAAAGGCTTGCACTAACTGGGTGAAGTTAAACACCGTGACACTTTTGTTGGTCATGGCTGTGGTGACCCCTGATGTGCCTGCCCCTGAAGCTGCAGGGGAAGCACTGTAGTCACCGCCTACCGTCAACACCTGCAGTTTGCCAATTCCCCTGTTGGTAGTTGCGCTGTACCAGTTCTTGAGCGTCATCTGGTCACCCGCACCCATGCTAAGCACCAAATCATTACCCGACTTAGCCAGTTTCAAGTCTGCATACCGAATGCCCGCACCCAAACTAATGGTGTCTGTGCCCAAGGTGCTGCCCACTACCGTATCGGCACCATCGCCTTTGTTAAAGGCAAACAGGTTGTTGCCAATGCCTGCATCAATGGTGTCGTCGCCCTTGCCCGCTTGGACCCAGTCGTTGCCCCATCCCAGGGTGATCTTGTCATTGCCCGCCCCTGCGATCACGATGTTGGTGCCCGTTGCAGTCACGGTATCTAGTCCAAACCCACTGACGATGATGTTCCTGCCGTCGCCTGCGTTAATGGTGTTCACCCCGTCACCCGCGTTGATGATGTCATTGCCAGCGTCAGCTGTAATGCTGTCATTGCCGCTGCCAGCCAATACGCGGTTGTTGCCACCTGCAGCTTTAATGGTGTTGTTACCACCGCCAGCGTCAATCACATCATCGCCCCAGCTGCCTGTAATGGTGTCGTTGCCCGAGCCTGCAGTGATCAGTGCTGCACCACCTGTTGCGCGGATGGTGTTG
The DNA here is from genome assembly GCA_038230935.1 of Burkholderiales bacterium. Lineage (GTDB taxonomy): Bacteria > Pseudomonadota > Gammaproteobacteria > Burkholderiales > Burkholderiaceae_C > Polaromonas. The sequence continues at coordinate 6,438 of JBBRMH010000122.1, forward strand.
TTGCCCTCGCCACCGATCAGGGTGTCGTTGCCCCAGGCCCCAGTCAGGATGTCGTCGCCGTCACCCCCGTCGAGGTAGTTGGCAGCACCACCCACCGCATTGAGGGTGTCGTTGCCTGCACCACCGAACAGGCGCGAGCTGTCCCAGAAACCATTGATGATGTCATCATCGCCCAAGCCCCACACCTCTTTGTTGGCGCTGCTGGCGGTCAACACGTCTTTGCCGGGTGTGCCGACCAGTGCACCTGCGGGCGGCTGTGGTCCTGTTGGCGGTACGGTTACAGCTGCAAGCGTGGAGAAGTTAAGCGCTGTGCTGCTGGCAATGCCCGCGTAAGCGTTGCCCGCCAGGTCCAGCACCACGCCTGAGGCCAGTTGCACGCTGTAGCTGGCCCCGGCCAGCAGGTCTGCCGTGGGATTCAAGGTCAAGGTGCTGCCGCTGATGCTGACCTGACTGGTGTCTGTGATGACAATGGTGCGGCTGTCTGCCGCGTTGGCGTTGTTGACAATGCGCAAGTTGCCGCTGCCAGCCTTAACCGCTTCGCTGAAGGTAAGCACCAGATTGGCACCTACGGCAACTGCCGTCGCATCGTCTGCCGGACTGGCAGCACTTAAGGTCGGTGCAACAGTGTCCAGGGGCGCTTGGACAGAAATGGCAAAGTTGCTGCTGACACTGGCCCCGGCTTGGTCGGTGGCCGTTACTTTGACGCTGTAGCTGCCCACCCCACCGGCAACGCCCGTAGCTGGTGGTGTGCCGCTGAAAGTGGCAGTGGCCGCATTAAAGTTCAGCCAGCTGGGCAATGCGCTGCCATCAGCCAGACCAGCAGTCAGCACCAGCGCGTCGCCCACATCCTCGTCGGTGAAGGCTGCTGCACTGCCTGTAACAGGCAGTGCGTAGCTAAAGAGCTGACCAACCCGGGTGCTCTGCGGTGCCAGTGCGTTGGCCACCACAGGCGCATCGTTGGTGTTCGCTATTTGCAGATCAAACTGGCTGCTGGCGCTTGCATTGCTTGTATCAGTAGCTATGACTTTAAGAGCAATAGTGCCCACGTTGGCGTTCAGGGGTGTCCCGCTGAAGGTGCGTGTGGCAGCGTTGAATGTCATCCAGGCAGGCAGTGCGCTGCCATTGGCCAGCGTGGCGGACAGCCTGAGCGTATCGCCCACGTCGGGGTCTGTGAAAGTACCCGCTGGCACCACATAGCTCCACGGGCTGTCTTCGTTGACCGTTTGCCTTGTCAAGGCGATGGCCACTACAGGCGCGCGGTTCACTGGTGTGACTGGCGTGGTGACACTCAACATCTGTGCGAAGTTGGTGGTCGAACCGTCAGCGAACGTCACCTGCAAACTCGATGGGGCCAGTAATTGACTGCCCACGTTTCGCACTGTCAGGCTGTCCTTATCTGAAAACCGCAGTGTGTAGCCATTGCCGTTGGCAAAAGTTTCTATCCGTGCATCCTGCGCACGCAGGCCCGCACCCAAGACGATACGTGAAACCTCGCCTCCCAGGTCATTGATGGTGTCATGCCCACCACCCAGCTCAAAATGGTAGGTATCTATACCCGTGCCGCCGCTGAGTACGTCATCCCCGGAATCACCCCATAGCTCATCGTCTCCGGCACCCCCGCTCAAAGTGTCGTCGCCGCTGCCGCCGTGCAATTGATCATTGCCCGCGTCGCCCATGAGAAGGTCGTTTCCAATGCCGCCCCACAAGATGTCGTTGCCGTCGCCACCGCTGACCACGTCATTGCCAGCCCCAGCGATCACAACGTCATTTCCTGGATCGGCTTGCACCCGATCGTCACCGGTACCCGCATTGATTCGGTCGTCTCCTGCACTGCCTGTGATGGTGTCATTGCCTGCCCCGGTAGAGGCCACCGTGTTTGATGCAGTAAGGACGACCTTGTCATTTCTAATGCTGCTGAATGTCTCGTTGGTGTAAGCGAATTCTGCATCTGCCAGTTGCGCCTGGCTACCGTCAATACGTGTGTAACTGCCAATACCATGCACTGTTACACCCTGCCCGGTGCTCACAACATTGTTGCTGGTCAGGGCAATACTGGAGATACCGCGCTCAGCCAGGGTTGACAGCTCGCCGAGCGTCTGGTCGCCGTCTTCGTTTTTGTCTTGCCAGACGCGAAACTTGCCCCATTGCGCGTCCAGCGCTGAGAATTTGCCGTCGCCATTGGTGTCAAAGGCACGCAGTCCTTCCAGGTCGGTTTGGGCACCCGGCAGATAGCCTTTGAAACTGATCTCGGCTTTTCCGCTGATCTTGCCATCGTTGTTGGCGTCAAACGCCAATATCCCGTCTTTGCCTGAAGTCCATGCTGTTGCACGTCGGACGCCATCGCCCGCCAAGTCGTAAAAAGCGGTTGAATCCTGCACTGCTGTAAACCTAAAACCGTTGTCATTTAAATCTAAAATAATGGGCTGACCGCCTCCGCCTTCGCCTTGAGTTACATCGCCTGTACCAGGAATCACACCGCCCGCTTCAGGCAACAAAAGCCGACCCGCGTCATCTTCAACACCTAAAAGTATGTCAGATGAAATTCCAACTTTGACAAATTTGTCCACGACTTTGTCGGCAATGGTCTGGCGCAAGCGGACATAAAAGGCATCATCAGGCCCAGACTGGGCATCCCTGAATTGCGTTCTATAACTACCGTCCCAATTATCCCCGTAGCCAGTGGGTACCGCTTCCCAGGAACGCCCCACACTGGGTGCCGACGTGCGCTCGTAGTGAAAGCCACCTGAACTGTTAAGGTAGTCCACCACAGTGGTTTTCCCAAAGCGTCCAGTACGGTCATTTTCCGTATCTGCAGCAATGCTCACCGGGCCACTCGCATCGACGTCAACCGCCGTGAGCGTGCCATCGGTATCGCTGTCCACCCATACGTCCTGCCATGGGCTCTGCGTTCCTACATCGCCCAGTGTCGTGAACACTGCGTAGTAGAGCTTGCGATCAAACACCCCAATAGCGCCCTTGGTTGAAGCATTCAAGCCAGTCCCGTCAGGCCCCAGATAGCCTAAAAGCTTTACGCTTGGCTGTGTAACCGAAGAGTCACGCAAATCCGTGGTGCTACCTTTGGGCATCTCATAAACATGCTGTCCGCTGGCCGTTGCAGTAATGCCAATATCTTGCCAGACTGCCTGCCTTTGTCCCCGGGTCACCGTCAGCATCGCCTCATCATCGACTGCGCCCACATCCACAAACGCAGTGGCCTCTTGCGAGCGGCCTTGTGCGTCTGTCACATAGTAAGAAAAGCTGGCAAGCGCATTGGCAGCCGAGCTGTTGAAGTTCGCATTTGGCGTAAACGTCACCGTTTGCTTGACCGTGTCATACACCGCCGTGCCACTGACTCCAGGGCCTGCCAGTCCAGCAAATGTGACCGGCCCCGCACTGGACTTGTCATTTTTGATCAGCTGGGCCACGCTGACCACTATTGAAGTGTCTTCCTGCCCATCAAGCAGCTCATCGGTTGCCACAAGCACGCCATCGGGGCTTGTTCTGACGTGACCATCTTTGGTCCTGGCATCGCTGCCATAGTCAAACACAGCCCGGGCCAACAGCTGGTTGCCTGCCTGGCCCAACTCTTCGCGCTGCACCAGCAAGCTGTTGCCCACCACACTGGTGCTCACGCCTGCAGCAGTTGCCTGGAGGTTGACGCTTTGCAACGACTTGCGCGTGCCGTTTTGTACAAAGCTGCCGTTGTTGCTGTAGTTTTCTCCCGCGTCTATCTGAGTGATACCTAGCTGCGCCAAGCTCTGCAGTTCCCCAGTCTGAGCCACGCCATCGCCATTAATGTCCATCCATACCTTGAGCTGGGAGAACACGGGGTCTTGGCTGCTTAAATAGCCACCGTAGAAACTGTTCGCATCTGGATTGGCAGAAAGCTCCTTAAGTACGCTGGTTCCACGCCAGTAGTTGTTCACACCTCGGTCATTGAACAAGTCCTCAGCCGTGTTGATCTGCCCGTCGCCATTTCTGTCGAGCACCAAGATGCCCTCACGTGGCCCGATCCAGTCGGTCTCCTCGGCAAAGCCATCGCCATCGACATCGAACAGCACGCCTTGTCCGTAGTACCGGGATTTGGTGGTGATACCACCACCGTCTAAGTCCAATACCAGAGGGCTGAAGGTCTGGGTGCTGTAGGTGCCATTGCCCCCTTTGTTGCCGGGTCTGGCATCGCCCGCATCGCCGTACCACACATCTGCTGCAAAGCCGTTTTTGTTCGCCCTTTGCTGGGTGTTCAGTCCCGCGTACTGGTAGCCTGCTGCCCTTTGCAGGGCAGCGGTGTCGACCTCCCACTTCGGCGCAATGGCCCGGCTTTGAGCGACCAGATCGCTGAACTGCTGGGCGATACTCTGATAAAAAAGCGCGCTTGAGGCAATCTGGTCGTCGGCTGTGCGGTCTTTGGGGTCGGTGTAGGTCTGCGAAACGTCCAGCAGCAGGCCCGAAGTGATGTAGTTGCCCTTGTCGTCAAACGTTCTGACAAAGCTCTGGCCCGTGACCGCATCGTTGTAGTGCAGTTCGATATAGCCTTGGGTCAAGCTGATGCTGGGCAGACGCTCGGCGATGATGCCCATTTGGGTTTTGCTGAACTCGCCCAAGACGCGGGCCTGGTCAACGGTTTGCTGCAGCAAGCTGTTCATGATGTTGTTCCAGGCCACATTGGCGCCCAGGTCGTGTTTGCCTATTTCCAGGCGAATGCCTTGGTAGCCTGCAGGGTCGGCTACAAACTTGCCCTGTGCCTCGTAGAAGATGTCGCTTGAACGGAAGTCGCCAAAGACCACGTCCAGCACGCTGAGCACGCCCGCTGCGATAGGTCCCCAGCCGGGGATAAAGGCAACAGCGCCTATGACCGCGCCTTTGATGTCGCCCTTGACTACCGAGTTAATGATGTTGAGCACCGCTATGGCTTGGCCCAGGCCTTTGACCAGAGCGTCTGCGCCCAGTATCTTGTCCGTAATAGCTTGGGCAGCTTCGTTGCCACCGGTGGCGAATTCGGCTGCTTTGAAGACGCTGCCAAACTGGCTGATCGCCTGCTGACTCAAGCTATTGCTGTAGATCGAGATGGCGTTTCTCGCCACACCGCCACCATCAATCAAGATTCGGCCCAAGTCGCCTCTTTCCAGCGCTTTGACCAAGCTCGCTACGCCGCTGATAGCAGACAGGGCTCCGGCAATCTCGGCGACTAACGGGTCTTGAAGCCGGTGGGAGGCGAAGTTAAACCCTGCTGTGGCAATCGGTAGGGACTGCTTGCTTCGCAAAGCTGAGATCAGCCCTGCGGTGTCGCCTGCAAGGGTACTTACACGGGAGTCGTTCCACCAGTCGGTACGCCCGGTGATGGCGGTCAGGGATGCGCTGATGCTGCCAGTGGGGTTGGTGGCGTCGCCCGCCTCCACAATAGCCAACACGCGCCCCTGGCTGAGCA
>JBBRMH010000123.1:0-11713 GCA_038230935.1 Burkholderiales bacterium
ATTTCAGACATGCGCGCCAGCGCCGCTTACCGGGTGCAGGTTCTGGGCAACCTCTTGCTACGCTTCTGGCTGGAGAGCGAAGGGGTGCAACAGATCAATCTACAAAACTTCAAGCTGGAAACCACGCTATGAGCGCCGCAAAAGACCTGCCCATCAGCCGCGATGCCGTGGCAGACACTGACGTGGTGGCAGCCGATGCCCACGCAGATTTGCATACTCAAGCGCTGTACCCGCAGGATCATGAGGCACCAGTGGCAAAAGCCGCACCAAACACCTCGTCAAGTGCTGCTGGAAAATCCCGATTTCACGAAAGCGCCCGCGCCCAGGTAGCAGGCGCGGCCACGTATGTGGACGACATGCCAGAACTCAAGGGCACGCTGTATGCCGCGCCCATTCTGTCGAAAGTAGCGCACGGCAAGCTGCTGGGGGTGGATTGCACCGCAGCACGGGCCATGCCCGGCGTGGTCGATGTGGTGCTGGCACGCGATGTGCCGGGTGACCGCATGCTGGCCGCGTTTGCAGGCGACGAGCCGGTCTTTGCCGAGGACACCGTGCAGCATGTGGGGCAGGTCATCGGTGTGGTGGTGGCCCGCAGCGTCATGCAGGCGCGCCGCGCAGCACGCTACGTGGCCTGCACCATCGACAGTTTGCCTGCGGTGCTGGACGTACACACCGCCTTCAAAGCACAAAGCTATGTGCTGCCCCCTGTGTTTGTCAAACGCGGCGACGCGTCCGCGACCTTGGCAGCCGCAGTACACGCGCTGCACGGCACGCTGGAAGTCGGCGGGCAGGAGCATTTTTACCTGGAAGGGCAGGTGGCCTATGTCGTGCCGCAAGAGCAAAACCAGTACCTGGTGTATTCCAGCACGCAGCACCCGGGCGAGGTGCAGCACTGGGTCGCGCATGCCCTGGGCATTGACAACCATGCCGTCAAAGTCGAGTGCAGGCGCATGGGCGGCGGCTTTGGCGGCAAGGAAACACAAGCCGGACACATGGCGGTGTGGGCCAGCGTGGCTGCCCGCAAGCTGCGCCGCCCGGTCAAGCTGCGGCTGGACCGCGATGAAGACTTCATGATCACCGGCAAGCGCCACCCGTTTGCCTATGACTACAGCGTCGGTTTTGATGACACCGGGCGCATCACCGGCCTGCGCATGCAGATGCTGGCCAACTGCGGCTTCAGTGCCGACCTGTCTGGCCCGGTGGCGGACCGGGCGGTGTTTCACCTCGACAACGCGTACTTTTTGGAGCATGTCGAGATTGCCTCGTACCGCCTGAAAACCCACACCCAGAGCCACACGGCGTTTCGCGGTTTTGGCGGGCCGCAGGGCGTGATCGTGATTGAAAGCATCATGGGTGACATCGCACGGCATCTGGGTCTGGACGCGTTTGACGTGCGCCTGCGCAACCTGTACGGCATAACCGAGCGCAATGTGACGCACTACCAGATGACGGTGGAAGACAACATCCTGGAGCCGCTGCTGACCCAGCTGGCGCACACCTGCGGCTACCGGCAGCGCAAACAAACGATTGCGGCGTGGAACGCTGCCAGCCCGGTCATCAAGCGTGGCCTGGCGATCACACCCGTCAAGTTTGGTATCTCGTTCACGGCCACCTTGTTTAACCAGGCGGGTGCGCTGGTGCATGTGTACTTGGACGGCAGCGTGCAGGTCAACCATGGTGGCACTGAAATGGGGCAGGGCCTGAACACCAAGGTCTGCCAGATCGTGGCGGACGAGCTGGGCGTGCCGTTTGACAGCGTGCTGGCTACCGCCACCGACACCAGCAAAATCCCGAACGCGTCGGCCACCGCCGCATCGGCGGGCACCGACCTGAATGCCCGGGCTGCGCAATACGCCGCAAGAAACGTGCGTGACAACCTGGCCCAGTTCGTCAGCGGGCTGGACAACTGCGGCGCGGGTGCAGTGCGCTTTGTTGGCGGCCAGGTCGTTTCACCCAGCAATGCACGCCCGTTCGCGGATGTCATCAAACTGGCTTACGCCAACCGCATCCAGCTGTGGTCAGACGGTTTTTACCGCACCCCGAAAATCCACTACGACAAAACCACGCTCACAGGTCGTCCGTTTTATTACTTTGCATACGGTGCCGCCTGTACCGAAGTGGCCATTGACACGCTCACAGGCGAGTCTCGGGTGTTGAAAGTGGACATCCTGCACGACGTGGGCACCTCCATCAACCCGGCCATTGACATCGGCCAGATTGAAGGCGGCTTTGTGCAGGGCATGGGCTGGCTGACCACCGAACAACTGGTGTGGAACGACCAGGGCCTGCTCACCACCCACGCCCCCAGCACTTACAAAATCCCGGCAACGGGGGACATACCGGAGCACTTCAAGGTCGATTTATGGCCTGAGCCCAACCGTGAAGACAACGTGTTTGGCAGCAAGGCCGTGGGCGAGCCGCCTTTCATGCTGGCCATCAGTGTGTTTGAGGCCTTGCGCGATGCAGTAGGCGCTGCATCGCAGGCTTCCGAGCCAGTGCAGTTGCGCGCACCCGCCACAGCTGAAAACGTGCTGCGGGCACTGGGTGGCTGCCAGTGAGCCACAACCCTGCGCCTGGCATGGTCTGTGCTTGATCTGACTTTGCGGCATACGCCTACAGGTGTTGCCGACCAAGTCTTACGATCAACAACAGGAATTTCATGATGAAGAATGCGCTTAAATTGGCTACGCTGCTCACCGCCGTGTTGGGCTCAACAGGCTCTATGGCCGCTTTGTTCAGCGAGAACTCCGTCGGCTACCGCTACGTGCCCAGCCAGTCCGAGCCGGGTGTGACCGACAAGGTGTCAAAAAATGTGGTTACCTTCACCCACTTCAGTGTGGACACCCTGGGTACCAACTTTTTCACCATTGACCTGCTCAAGTCAGCATCCAATGACCCGGCCAACGGCGGTGCCAGCGGCGCGCAGGAGTATTACGGCTTTTACCAGCGCACTTTCTCCCTCAACAGCATGACGGGCAACAAGACCGGCTACGGTTTTGCAAAAGACATCAGCCTGGTCGCACGGGTTGACGCAGGGACTAAAAACACGGCTTTTGCACCTGCACCGCGCAAACTGCGCGTCGGTGTGTCGGCGGCCATGCCCGTTGAAAAAGGCTTCTGGGACATCGGCGTGCAGGTGTACTCAGAAACCAACAACAACGGCATCGTCGGGAAAACAGTCAACTTCAAGGTGGCACCCGCACTGGTGACGGCCTGGAGCATTCCGGTGGGCGACCTGGGTACTTTTGGCGGCTTTGTGGACGTGATTGGTCCCAAAGGCAAAGATGGTTTTGGAGCCGAGACCAAAACAGAGACGCTGGCCAGAGCCACTTTCATGTTCAACCTGATGGGACCCGAAAGCGGCCTGACCGCCGGTGTCGGTATTGAATACTGGAACAACAAGTTTGGTAACGACAACGCCAAGCAGACTGTCAAGAACGCAGCCCGTGCCACCACGCCGCTGCTGCTGGTTCAATACAAGTTTTAAGCTGCTCCCTTTTTTCGGGGTTTCCTTGGTGATTAGGGCCGGTGTGTAAAAACACCGGCCCATTTTTTTCAGTGTCTGAAAAGATCCCACAGCATCATCACCACGGCAAAACCCATCACCGCCACGCCGCCCCATCCAAACCAGCGTGTTTTGATGCCTGAGGTGAACCGGCCCATGACTTTTTCCTGGCTGGCCAGCAGCAGCAGCCCAGCCATGATGGGCACAGCCACCACGCCATTGATCACGGCGCTCCAGTACAGCGCCTTCATCGGGTCAATCGGCGTGAAGTCCATGCCGGTGCCAACTACCGTCGCCACCACAATCACCGCATAAAAATGCCGGGCTTCAAACCAGTGGCGCTCCAGGCCATCCGGCCAGCCAAAGGCTTCAGCCACCGCATAAGCGCTTGACGATGCCAGCACCGGCACCGCCAGTAAACCCGTGGCAATGATGCCGCCCGCAAACAGCGCAAAGGCAAAATCCCCTGCCAAAGGGCGCAGCGCCTGCGCGGCCTGGGCAGCTGATGTCACGTCATGTACACCGGCGGCGTACAGCACCACAGCGCCCAGCAGCATGATGAAAAACGCAATGAAATTGGAAAAAAACATGCCGATATAGGTGTCGCGTTTAACGCGCTTGAGCTCCTGGTGAATCTCTGCATCGGTGCCCATCACGATCGGCCCCGCGCCACTTTTAAGCCGCAACTCCTCAACCTCTTGCGAAGCCTGCCAGAAAAACAGATAAGGTGAAATCGTCGTGCCCAGCAGCGCCACAATCATCATCCAGTAGCCAGACGTCCACTGCAGTTGGGGCACCACCAGGTCATGCAGCACCTGCAGCCACGGCACATCCACCAGCAGCACCGCAATCACGTAGGCAAACAGAAACAGCGTGAGCCATTTCAGAATCGGTGCCAGTTTGCGGTACGGCACAAACACCTGCAGCAGCACCGTGACGATGCCAAAAACCACCGCATGAAAGTGCTGCCCGCCACCGACCACCAGCTGCAGCGCTTCCCCCATGGCGGCAATGTCAGCCGCAATGTTGATGGTGTTGGCCACCACCAGCAACGCGACCATGGCCATTAAAAATGGCCGGGGCGTGTGTTCCCGCAAATTGGCCGCCAGCCCCTTGCCCGTGACACGGCCAATACGCGCACTGACCAGCTGAATCGCCACCATGAAAGGCAGCGACAAAAACACCGTCCAGAGCAGGCCGGTACCAAACTGCGCCCCGGCCTGGGTGTAGGTGGCAATGCCCGAGGGGTCATCATCCGCCGCGCCAGTAACAACACCCGGGCCGACATGGCGCAGGAAGGACGGGAAGCGTTTGAACATGGCGGGGAGGCTAACACAGCCAGATGTCGCAATGATTTAGGCTTTTTAAAGAAAAGACCTGCTACCCCAGCAAATACATGGGCCATGCGCTACTATATTGATAGCACCCTGAACTCATTCAGATGGGTTCTCGTCTGCCCGGTCAATACGTGGCACATCGCTGATGGCGAGTGCACCATCCAAGATCCGGCACCGCATCAGGGAAAAAATGCCACTGACCGCAGCGAGGCTGGAGCAACCATTCAAAAAAATCTCCTGACGCTGTTGTGCCGCATAGTATTTCGGTTTTGTCTCAGGCCAGGCGGGCACCAGCCCAGTCACGAAGGGCATCTGCAAACTCATGCACCACGGGTGGCTGCCCGCCTATTCGACGCAGCAGGTAAACGTCGCCTCTGACCTGACTGCCCCCGCTGGGCTGCAAGGCTTGGCCCAGCTTGCACACGGCCACGGCATCGCGCCGCATTCGTGCCAATGATGCCGGTACCAGCGACACGCCAAGCCCTGCCGCCACCAGGTTGAGCGCGGACGGAATCTCAATGACCTGCTGCACGATGCCGGGTGTAAAACCAGCAGCCACGCAGGCATCAAACACCCGTTGTGCAAATACCGAGGAGTCGAGCCGCAAAAATACAAAATCCTCCCCCTTAAGCTCCTGCAAACGGACCTGCGCGCGCGAAGCCAGGCGGTGGCCCACGGGTACAGCCAGTACCACCGGGTCGCGCCAGAGTAGCACTGCTGCCAGTTGCCCATCCAGCGGTTGTCCACGCGTCAAACTGATGTCGAGTTGCCCCGACCGCAAGGCCTGCACATGGTCTGTTGGCCGCATTTCCTGCAACACCACCTCCACACCGGGCCGTTTTTCACGAAACTGCTTGATGAACTGCGGAAAAGGCCCCAGAAAGTGAGAACCCGCCAGACCTATCGTTACCCGACCCTCCACGCCCTGCGCCACACGAGTCACGTGCTCACGGGCAGCCTCCACGCGCTGCAGCACAGCCAGCGCGTGAGGTAGAAGGGCCTTGCCCTCCGAGCTCAGTTCAACGCTGCGGCTGGTGCGGTTGAACAAGCGCGCACCGAAATGGGCCTCCAGTCTGGCAATCTGGTAACTCAGGGGCGGCTGCGATATGTTCAGCTTGTCGGCCGCACGCGTAAAACTCAGCTCGCTGGCCAGCACCGTGAAGTAACGTAATTGTCTCAACTCCATGATTGATTGTTTTTAAGTATGGATGAATCAATATTATGTATTTGTCATTATTGATTGAAAAGTTCAACATGCTGTTCTTTAGCTAATTCAAAGATGATTTTATGAGCCGCAATTACCGCGTCGGATTGATAGTTCCCAGTTCCAACACCACCATGGAGACCGAGATTCCCGCCATGTTGCACGCGCGTGAACAGATAGTGCCCGAGCGCTTCAGCTTTCATTCGAGCCGCATGCGCATGAAGGAAGTCACCAAAGAAGAGTTGATGGCTATGGACAAAGACTCAGACCGCTGCGCGCTTGAGTTGTCAGACGCAAGAGTGGACACCATGGGCTATGCCTGCCTGGTGGCGATCATGAGCATGGGCAAGGGTTACCACCGTGACTCGCAGCGTCGTCTGCATGAAGTGACAGTCGCCAACAACTCTCCGACCCCGATCACGACCAGCGCTGGTGCACTGGTTGAAGGCCTGCAGGCGATAGGGGCCAAGCGTGTTTCAATCATCGCGCCTTACATGTTGCCGCTGACCCGTCTGGTGATTGGGTACATTGAACACGAAGGCATTGAAGTGATTGACAGTATTTCGCTGGAAATCCCAGACAACCTGAAAGTTGGCGCGCGTGACCCGAAAGCCCCGGCGGAACTATGGAAAAAACTCAACGTGCAAGGCGCTGATGCCATCGTCGCGTCGGCTTGTGTACAGATGCCGTCACTTGCCTCGGTAGCCATGATCGAACAGGCCAGCGGTTTGCCGGTGGTGTCCAGTGCGGTCTGTACGACCTGGGCGCTGCTTAAAAATCTGGGTCTCGAAAGACGCGTACCCAATGCCGGTGCGCTGCTGTCTGGCCGATATTAATTTAAATTTTTACAGAAAAAATATGAAACTCTCCTTCACTCAAAAACTTTGCAGCGCGTGCTGCCTGAGCGCTATCGGCCTTGTTTTGAGCGGGACCGTCATGGCCCAGACGTTTCCTGTCAAGCCCATCACGCTGGTGGTACCCAACCCACCCGGCGGCTTTGTCGATGCCTCGGCGCGGTTGATCAGCGAGCCCTTGTCGCGCGTTATCAACCAGGCAGTGGTCGTGGATAACCGGGGTGGGGGCAGCGGCAATCTGGCTTATGCGTTGGTAGCGCGGGCAAACCCGGATGGCTACACGCTGCTCACTTCTTATTCGGCCTACCACGTCGGCAACCCGGCCCTGTCACCCAAACTGCCTTGGGCGCAGAAAGACCTGGTACCGGTTGCACTGGTCACGGTAGCGACCAATGTGATTGCCGTACACCCATCCGTGCCGGGCAACAATTTGAAAGAGTTCATTGCCTACGTTAAGGCCAACCCGGGCAAATTGAGCTATGCGTCGCAGGGTAGCGGCTCACTGTCGCACATTGGCACTGAGATGTTCAAGTTGCAAACGGGCACCAGCATGGTTCACATTCCGTATCGCGGGTCTGGCCCCGCTGTTCAGGATGTACTGTCCGGGCAAGTACAGGTATTTATCACCACGCCACCGTCAGTGATGCAGCACATACAGGCTGGCAAGCTAAAGGGCCTGGCGGTGGCAGGCAAAACCAGGCAGTCGGGGATTCCGAGCGTTCCAACGACGGCCGAAGCTGGGCTGAAAGGCTTTGAACTGGAAGCCTGGGTCGGGATTTTTGCACCTGCCGGTACGCCGCCAGATGTGATCGCCAAACTCACCGCGTCTATCAAGCAGGCGTTGGAACTGCCTGAAACTAAAACCCGCGCCACAGCCGCAGGCATCGACCTGCGCTATTTGCCACCCGCCGATTTGGACGCGCTGGTAAAACGCGAAACCGAATTCTGGGCCAAGACGATTAAAACTGCCGGCATCACGGCAGAATAAAAGGAGGTCAGTCAGCCAGATGCCGAACCTTTTTTCAAAGCCCGCCTTACTGACCTGACAGCGCCCGCATCTCGCGGTACAGGTCAGCCTTGCCTTCAAAACCAATGCCTGGCAACTCCGGCAGTGTCACAAAGCCGTCTTTGACCGCCACGCCATCCGGAAAACCCCCGTATGGCTGGAACAGGTCCGGATAGCTTTCGTTGCCCCCCAGGCCCAGCCCGGCTGCAATGGCCAGCGACATTTGATGGCCGCCGTGCGGGATGCAGCGTGTGGGCGACCAGCCGTTCTCCTTGAGCATGTCCAGCGTGCGCAGGTATTCGACCAGACCGTAACTCAGTGCGCAGTCAAACTGCAGCCAGTCGCGGTCGGCCCGCATGCCGCCGTAGCGGATCAGGTTGCGGGCGTCCTGCATGGAGAACAGATTTTCTCCTGTGGCCATGGCGCCCTCATAGTGATTGGCCAGTTCAGCCTGCAGCGCGTAATCGAGCGGGTCACCGGCTTCTTCATACCAAAAGAGGTTGTAGGGTGACAGTGCTTTGGCATACGCGACGGCCGTGGGCAAATCAAACCGTCCGTTGGCATCGACTGCCAGCCGCTGTCCGGGGCCGAGCAGCTTGAGCACGGCCTCGATACGTGTGCAGTCCTCGTCCAGCGGGGCACAGCCAATCTTCATCTTCACCACCGAATAGCCACGGTCCAGATAGCTGCGCATCTCGGCCGCCAGACCCGGCAAACCTTTATCAGCCCAGTAGTAGCCGCCTGCCGCATAGACAAACACACGGCGGTTGGGTGTGCCATCGCCATAACGCTCGGCCAGCAATTGGTACAGGGGTTTGCCAGCAATCTTGGCTACAGCGTCCCACACCGCCATGTCAATGGTGCCGACCGCCACCGAACGCTCGCCGTGACCGCCCGGCTTTTCGTTGGTCATGAGGGTAGCCCAGATACGGTGTGGGTCCAGGTTATTGCCGCTGTCGTCAAGCAGTGCGTCGGGTTTTGCCTGAAGCACGCGGGGCGCAAAACGCTCCCGAATCAGGGCACCCTGCCCATAGCGGCCATTGGAGTTGAAGCCGTAGCCCACCACCGGCTTGCCATCACGAATCACGTCGGTGACCACAGCCACCAGGCTCAGGGTCATCTTCGAAAAATCAATGTAGGCATTTCGGATATTGGACTGGATGGGCCGGGTGGATTCGCGGATGTCAACAATCTTCACAGGAGTCTTTCATTCAGGATGACAGGCAGACAGACGGAGCTGACGCTGCTGCAGCGCTGCGTCTTCAGACTACTTTTTGCCCAAGCCCAGCCGCTGCGCACCTTCGGTGTACAGACGGGTTTTCTCTTTCATGAAGGCATCCATCTGGTCCATACCCACGTTGATCAGCTCAAAACCGTTTTTGGCGGCCAGCTCTTTCATTTCCGGGTCGGTGTTGAGTGCCATCCACATGTCAGAAATTTTCTTGCGCGCTTCAGGCGGCGTGCTTTTGGGCATGCCGATGCCGCGGTAAGCGCCGTCCACCCAGTCCACGCCCAGTTCCCTGAAGGTCGGCACATCCGGCATCAGGGGATGGCGTTTTTCCATGGCCACTGCCAGCGGGCGAATGCGGGTCTTGTTGTTCAGGGCAAAGGGGATGTAGGTCATGGCACCGTCCACCTGCGCACCCATGACCGAGCTGGCCATGTCGCCCGTACCCTTGAAGGGCACATAAATGGTCTTGACGCCAAAGGCGGCATTCATGCGTTCGTGCGCCGCATGGTTGGCCGAGTTCAGGCCAGAGCCGCCCAGGCTCAATTTGCCCGGGTCCGCCTTGGCGGCCTTGATGAAGTCAGCAAAGTTTTTGATCGGGCTCTGCTCGGGCACCACCAGCAGGTCAGGCGTGTAATGGAACCAGAACACCGGCGTGACGTCCTGCGTCTTGTACTGGACCTGGCCTTCTATCGGCTGAAACACAATATGCGGCAAGTTGATGCCGACCACATTGGCCCCGTCGCCGGGCAATGTGTTCATCTGCGTCCACATCAGCGCGCCGCCCGCACCGGCCTTGTACTGAACCACGGTTTCAATCCCGGCGCATTTTTTCTTGAGTACCAGCTGCTGGTGCCGCGCCGAGAGGTCCGACTCACCCCCCGGTGGAAAAGCCTGCCAGTACTGCACGTTCTTGTCAGGGCAAGCCGGGCCAGCGGGTGCTGGCGACTGCTGCGCCATGACGGCAGGGGCGGTCATGGCGCATGAAACACACAAAATACCCAGCCACTTCTTGATGTCGTTTGTCATTGCTTGTCTCCTGTTGAAATTATTCCGGGAAATCACGAATCGATAAAACAGCGGGCTGACGGGTCATCTTTGAAGTTGTCCTCAACCCGTGGTCAGCAAGCCCAGAGTGCCCATCATGCCGCTTTTGACGGCGTTTGCGTGCTGACACCGGCACACACAGCCTGCGTCACCTGCGCGGTGGTGGCGTTACCGCCCAGATCGCGCGTGTGCAGAGCGGGGTTGGCGGTCACGGCCTCAATGGCGCGCATCAGGGTCTGCGCAGCTGCGTGCTCGCCAATATGCTCCAGCAGCATGACGCAACTCCAGAAAGTGCCCAGCGGGTTGGCCAGGCCTTTGCCCATGATGTCAAACGCCGAGCCGTGAATGGGCTCGAACATGCTGGGATAGCGGCGCTCGGGGTCAATGTTGCCGGTCGGCGCAATGCCCAGGCTGCCCGCCAGTGCGGCGGCCAGATCGCTCAGGATATCAGCGTGCAGATTGGTCGCGACCACAGTATCGAGCGATGCCGGGCGGTTCACCATGCGCGCGGTGCAGGCATCAACCAGTTCCTTGTCCCAGGCTACGTCGGGGAACTCTTTGCTGATCTGCAGCGCAATCTCGTCCCACATCACCATGGCATGGCGCTGGGCGTTGGATTTGGTCACCACCGTCAGCAGCTTGCGGGGCCGCGACTGCGCCAGTTTGAAGGCGTAACGCATGATGCGCTCTACCCCCGCCCGCGTCATGATGGACACATCGGTCGCGACCTCAATCGGGTGGCCCTGGTGCGCGCGGCCACCCACACCGGCATATTCGCCCTCGGAGTTCTCGCGCACAATGACCCAGTCGAGGTCTTCGCTTTTGCAACGCTTGAGCGGCCCGTCAATGCCCGGCAGGATGCGCGTTGGCCGCACATTGGCATATTGGTCAAAGCCCTGGCAAATCTTCAGACGCAGGCCCCACAGCGTGATGTGATCGGGAATATGCGGGTCACCGGCAGAGCCAAACAGGATGGCATCCATGCCGCGCAGCTCGTCGAGTCCATTCGCGGGCATCATCACACCGTGCTGGCGATAGTAGTCACCACCCCAGTCAAAAGAGGTGAAATCGAAGATGAACGCGTCCTGCGTGGCAACCAGTGCCTCAAGGACACGCTGGCCAGCGGGCACGACTTCCTTGCCAATGCCGTCACCGGGAATGCACGCGATTTTGTAGGTTTTCATGGGATGTTTTAAGTTGATAAGTCGCTAAATTTAAATCAGACGCACTCCATCGCCGTAGCCTGGCCGATTGCCTGGGGATACGTAACTTCAGTGAAGTAACTGTTCGCGGTAATCACGGCGTTCTGAAGAGGCCAGCAGCTATAAATTTCATAGCTTTTGAACCCCGTATTTTATGCTGTACACGCATTTTTTATGGTTTTATAACCTCTCAGGACTTACGCATTGAAGCAGAGCAAAAAAAGTGCTACCAAAGCAATTGTCTGCTGCACAAAGCTGGCACGCTTGTGCAAGATGAGAAAAATATCGCGCCCGGCCACAGCAAAATGCACACTACCGATGTACATAGGG
>JBBRMH010000124.1:0-11675 GCA_038230935.1 Burkholderiales bacterium
GGCAAGGTTCCCGCCTTCCACATTCGCCATGCAGTCTTGTAGCTGACACCTTGAAGTTCTGCCCAAACGCTCAATTTCATAGACTAGATTTTAGTATTAATGTCCATGTATGGCAATAAATATTTTAGCTGTTGTCAACCCCTGCGCGTAGCCCTACGAATGGGCAAGTCCCTCTCCATTTCTTAAAGTTCACACACGGTTAACCCAACCGCTCAACGAACAAATTAATTAATTAATCAAATGGAGAACCCCATGCGCAACATCCTCAAAATCTCAGCCCTCACCCTGTCACTGATCGCAGCTACGGGTGCCAACGCCCAAGCCATACGCACTGAAAAGAACATGTCGCTTGAACTGGCCAACCAGCTTGCCTCGGCCAGCGTGGCTGCCTGCGCTGCCAACGGTTATGCCGTCAGCGCCACGGTGGTTGACCGCGCTGGTACGGTGCGCGCCGTGCAGCGTGCCGACAATGCTGGCCCGCATACGCTGGCTGCCAGCCAGCAAAAAGCTTTTACTTCGGCGTCCGCCAAAAACACGACGCTGGCGATGCAGGAAGGTTCACAAAAGAACCCAGCTGCGGCCAATCTGGTGTACATCCCTGGCTATTTGTTGCTGGGCGGCGGTGTGCCGGTCAAGGTGGGCAATGAAGTGATTGGCGCAGTGGGTGTGGGCGGTGCGCCGGGTGGCAACCTGGACGAGCAATGCGCCGTGGCAGCCATTGATAAGGTCAAAGACCAGTTGAAATAACCCAACTGGCCCGGCCAGCACAGGAGAACGCCATGCACAGTATGCAACTTTATCCAGCACGCAAACTGCTGGCCACTGTCACTTTCGCATTGGCAGCAGCAGGCGGGCAGGCCGTGGCGCAGGTGGCGCCCAACGCTGCAGAAGTGGCGGCTTATACCGGGCTGCACGCGGCGGCCCAAAAAGGTGACATCGCGAAAATTGAGCGCCTGGCCGCTGCCAAGGCTGACCTGAACGCGCGTGACGGCAACGGCCGCACGCCGCTGCATGTCGCCGCCTTTGCCAGCCAGCGTGAAGCCATCAAGGCGCTGGTCAAATACGGTGCAGACATCAACCTGCTGGACAAAGACCGTTATGACGGGGTGACGATTGCCGCTGTGGCCAATGACGAAGAAACCCTGCGCGTGTTGCTGGCCCAGGATGCCAGCGCAAAACAAGTCACCAGTCGCTACGACGGCACCGCGCTGATTGCCGCCGCGCACCTGGGGCACGACGGCGTGGTCAGGCAATTGATTGCAGCCGGTGCGCCTTTGAACCATGTGAACAACCTGCACTGGACGGCAGCGATTGAAGCGGTGGTGCTGGGCGACGGCGGCATGCGCCACCAGGACACCTTGCGGGCGCTGATCAACGCTGGCGCCAACCTGCAGCTTGCCGACCGGCAGGGCAATACGCCGCTGCAGCTTGCCAGATCACGCAGCTACCGGGAGATGGTGCAGATGCTGGAACAAGCCAGGGGCGGGGTATCGCCATGATGACGTCAGGCCAAAGGGAGCCAGCACTGAAAAGCCTGGATTTTTACCCATCAAATCAGCCTCTACCGCAGTCTTTATATGCGGTAGCAGCTACTAAATTTATAGCAAGCTAAACACCTGGACTGATCTGCAGCGGGATCGTCACCGGGCCGTCATTGACCAGATGCACTTGCATGTCAGCACCAAACTGGCCGGTTTGAACGATGGAATGTGCAGTGCGTGCCCGGGCTACAAAGTAGTCGTACAGCTGTTGCCCCAGCTCGGGCGCTGCCGCACCGGTAAAGCTGGGGCGATTGCCGCCAGACGCATCGGCGGCCAGGGTGAACTGGCTGACGATGAGAAGGCCGCCATGCAGGCCGCACCCGTCGAGGTCTTGCAGGCTTCTGTTCATTTTTCCCTGTGCGTCTGAAAAAATCCGCAGTTTGAGGATTTTGGCGAGCAGTTTGTCGGCCTGGATGGGGCTGTCTCCGCGCTCGGCACACACCAGCACCAGCAAGCCGGGGCCGATGTGGCCGACAGTTTCACCACCAATCACAACGCGGGCAACAGACACCCGTTGTAGCAATGCCTTCATCGCGCATTAGTCACGTATTTATCACGCATTAATCGCACGTTAATCGGTGATGCCTGCTGCTACAAACAGCGGCTTGCCCACCGGGCTTGATAAAAACGCCACGAACTGCTGGGCCAATGCCTGGCTCAATGGCACCGGCGCTGAGCACCTGCAATTGTTCAGCCCGTGCGGCACCACAACAGGACGCAACAAACATTACGCAAGAGGCGAGTTGATTCAAGCGTGAAACGAAGTTCATACAACCCCTGTCAAAAAATAGCCAAAAAGTAATTGCATCTGATTATCCATAGGCCCGTGCACACACGCCATCAGCCGAAAATGTGATGAATGGCGGCTGGCGGTAGCCAGCGGTACAGGCAAAACATGTTAGATTTATCCCACACCACCTACGCCGCCCGCCCGCACTACAACACCATGAAAATAACCAGCCGCTTGCGCCACATCATGTACTTGTTCGTGCTTGCTGGCAGTCTGATGCACTGCACAACTGCGGCACGGGCCCAGTCGCCAGCAGCCTCTGCAGAGGCAGGAGACCCGACGATACGCGCCGGTATAGCCAAGGTTGTGGGCGGTGAAGTCAGGGTGCTGGGCGCCAAAGGCATGCGCCCGCTGGAAGCAGGTGATGCGGTATTTTCCGGAGATCGTCTTGTATCAGGCAAGTACGGGCTGGCCAGCGTGGTTCTGCGTGATGGCACCACGCTGGTGTTGGGCAACAACAGCCAGCTTCAGATCCAGAAATTTGCGTTCAACGCCACCACGGCCGATGGCAGCATGCTGGTTGAGCTTTTGCAGGGCTCGGTGCGACTGGTGACGGGCCTGATCTCCAAAATCAACCCGGATGCGGTGCAAATCAAAAGCGGCACGCTGCTGGTGGGCGTTCGCGGGACCGATTTTATTGTTGAAGCTGAAGCGCCTTTTCCCCTCGCGCTGCCTGATTTCTTGACTTTCTGACTTTCTGACTTTCCTCTGGTTTTTTCTTTGCAAGCCTCCACTTTCACCAGACTCCAGAACATGATGCTCACTTGCCAGGCCCTTGCTCGCCAGATGTTGTTACGCCTGACAAGATGGCGGCTGGTACTTGGCTGCCTGGGCCTGGGCTTGCTTTTAAGTGCCTGTGCGCCCGCCACCCGGGTGGTGCTGCTGCCACAGGCCGATAAAACCGCGTCGGCTGTGATTGTCAAATCAGCAACAACCCAGATCGTGCTGGACGTTCCCTACCAGCGCGCTTCAGCTACCGGGGCCAATGCGCTCAGGGGCGACACCGTCACGCCTGAAGAGATTCAAAAAAAGTACCTTGGTCTGTTCACTGCAGCACCCCCCAAGCCTGCAAAATTCATTGTGAATTTCCTGCCAGGCGGCATTACCCTGACATCTGAATCAGAGGCATCCCTGCCCAAAATTCTCGCTGAACTGGCCGCCCGATCAGGTGCTGACATCGTCGTGACTGGCCACACCGACACCAAAGGCGCAGCGGCTGCCAACGACGAGCTGTCACTCAAGCGGGCAGGTGTGGTGGCGCAATTGCTGATAGCCAAAGGCGCGCTTGCTGCGCGGATTGAGTCCGTTGGTCGCGGCAAGCGCGAGTTGCTGGTCAATACCGCTGACGATGTGGACGAGCCGAAAAACCGGCGCGTTGAGATTGTGGTGCGCTAAGCGCCTAAACGCCTGAACCAGATGCTGGCCCATCAGGCCGACAGCGTGACCCGCACAAATTTGCGCTTGCCCACCTGCACCACATAGGTGCCAGGCCCCAGCTTCAAGGCCTTGTCACTGACCACGCTGGAGTCCACCCGCACGCCCCCACCGTCGATCAGGCGCGTCGCGTCACCCCCGGAGGATGCCAGGCCAGTGGCTTTGAGGATGGCACCAATACCCAGAGGCGCGCCCATCAGGCTCATCTCGGTGATCTCATCGGGCACGCCACCCTTGCTCCGGTGGGTAAAGTCTTGCTCAGCCGCTTCTGCCGCAGCCAGCGAATGGAAGCGGGCGGTGATTTCCTTGGCCAGCGCGACCTTGGCATCTTTCGGATTGCGCCCGGCATCGACCTCGGCCTTGAGTGTGGCAATGTCAGCTTCGCTTTTAAATGACAGCAGCGTGAACCACTTCCACATCAGCACGTCAGAAATGCTCAGCACCTTGGCAAACATGGTGTTGGCGTCTTCGGAAATGCCGATGTAGTTGTTTTTGCTTTTGGACATTTTGTCCACGCCGTCCAGCCCTTCAAGCAGCGGCATGGTCAGGATGCATTGCGGCTCCTGACCATATTCGGCCTGCAAATGGCGGCCCACCAGCAGGTTGAACTTCTGGTCGGTGCCGCCCAGTTCAAGATCGCTTTTGAGCGCGACCGAGTCATAACCCTGCATCAGCGGGTATAAAAACTCATGCACGCTGATGGTCTGGCCACTTTTAAAGCGCTTGTTGAAGTCATCGCGCTCCATCATGCGGGCCACGTTGTACTTGGCTGCCAGCTGAATCATGCCGCGCGCGCCCAGCGGGTCACTCCACTCGCTGTTGTAGCGGACTTCGGTTTTGTCCGGGTCCAGCACCAGACTGGCCTGCCGATAGTACGTCTGGGCGTTGGCCTCGATCTGCTCGCGGCTCAATGCTGGGCGCGTGCTGTTACGACCGGACGGGTCACCAATCATGGTGGTGAAGTCACCAATCAGAAAAATCACCGTGTGGCCCAGGTCCTGCAGCTGGCGCATTTTGTTGAGCACCACGGTGTGGCCAATGTGAATGTCGGGTGCTGTGGGGTCCAGCCCCAGCTTGATGCGCAGGGGCACACCCGTGGCCTCGCTGCGAGCGAGTTTTTTAACCCATTCGGCCTCGGGAATCAGCTCTTCACAGCCGCGCAGCGAGACGGCCAACGCCGCTTTGACGCGGTCGGTCACCGGAAAATTTGTAACTGGGTCTTGGTTCATAAGGGTTTTTCTCATGTCGGGGCGTTGTCTGACATATATACTTGCCCCTCGCCTGCACGAAAGATCATTTGAAGGTTGTCAAGTCCACGCACGAAAATCTGACGTAAGTGTTGTTTGAATACCAAATGCAGGCTGATCGTTTATAAAAATTGAAATCAGGAATGTCAGTTTTGAGTCCGGCGGCCCCAGAGCTCTGTGCCTTCAAAGGCACCTGTCGCCGATATTATTACTGTTTCCAGATCGCCATTCGTGCATCTGGAACGCGCAGCCCGGTTTGTTTTTGCGCCCGTCAGGGTGTTCAGGCAGCCTCATGCACCTAGTTGGGAATTTTCTTTTGCGCCTGTCTGCTGTTTCCCATGTTCTCTCCGCCCTCGCCGATAGCCTTCACCGTCACCCCAAACGGGTGGCAGGCAGCCTTGCCGTTTTGCTGCTGGGCACCGGTGTGACGGCATTTGGTGTGTCTCCCCTGGCACCTGATGTCGCCAGTTTGCCGGTCCGCCAGGTTCTCGAAGCTGTCGATAGCCTGCCTACGCAAGCTCAAACGACCGAGCTGAGTAATTTCCGGTTCAAATTGTTTCGCACCGAGAGCACGCGCAGCAGTGACACCTTTGATGCCCTGCTCAAACGTTTGAATATTGACGACTCGGCCGCTGCAGCGTTTTTGCGTCAGGATGACAATGCGCGCCTGTTGCTTGCGGGCCGTGCTGGCAAAAACGTGACGGCAGAAGCCACTGACAGCCAGCAATTGCTCAAGCTGAGCATGCGCTGGGCCACGGATGACGCAGCGTTGTTCAAACGTCTGGTCATTGAACGCAAGGGCGATGGCTTCACATCAAGCATTGAGACAGCGCCCTATGTGAGCACGTCCCGGCTGGCAAGCGGCGCCATTCAGACCTCGCTGTTCGCAGCTACCGATGAAGCCCGCATTCCCGACACGGTAGCCGTGCAGCTCGCCGAAATTTTTTCGGGTGACATTGATTTTCGCAAAGCCTTGCGCAAAGGTGACCGCTTCAATGTGGTCTATGAAACACTGGAGGCGGACGGCGAGGCCTTGCGCACTGGCCGTGTGCTGTCTGCCGAGTTTGTCAATGCAGGCAAGTCGTTCCAGGCCATGTGGTTTCAGGCCCCCGGTCAGAACACGCTGGCAACACCTGCCAAGGGCGGCTATTACACCCTTGACGGCAAAAGCCTGCGTCGTGCGTACCTGAGCTCGCCTGTTGAGTTCTCACGCATCAGCAGCGGGTTTTCAATGCGGTTCCATCCTATTTTGCAAAAATGGAAGGCGCATCTGGGCACTGACTTTGCCGCCAGTACTGGTACGCCTGCACGCACGGTCGGTGATGGTGTGGTCGAGTTTGCAGGTACCCAGAACGGCTATGGCAATGTGATTTTCATCAAGCACAGCAGCGGTCACGAAACAGTTTATGCCCACCTGAGCAAAATTCTGGTAGCCCGTGGCCAGAGTGTGAGCCAGGGCCAGACGGTTGGACTGGTGGGTGCTACCGGCTGGGCAACCGGCCCGCATCTGCACTTTGAGTTCCGGGTCAACGGCATGCAGCAAGACCCCATGACAATTGCCAAACAAAGCGACACTGTCCCGGTGACTGCTGCGGCACTGCCGCTATTCAGGCGACTTGCAGCCAGTGCCACCACAGAGCTGCGAGCTGCTGCGTCGATGACGCAAACCCGCGCTGAATAATCGCCCAATCGCACGACATCCCAATGCGGGTGGCTCGACAGCGGCATGAACAACCTCTACATCGGCCTGATGTCAGGCACCTCGCTGGACGGCACAGACGGCGTGCTGGTTGATTTTTCGAGTCAGCCACTTCGCGTCCTTGCAGCCGCAGGCGAGCCTTTCCACGATGCCCTGCGCTCGGAACTGCTGGCCCTCAATACGCCATCACACAATGAATTGCACCGTGCTGCAGTGGCAGCCAACGCGCTGGCGGCGGTGTCAGCGCGGGTCGTAGAACAGTTGCTTGCGCAGGCATCAGCGCTGGGCATCGCGCCTTCCCACGTCAAGGCCATAGGCGCACATGGACAAACCGTCCGGCACCAGCCCGAGCGGACATCTGCATCACCGGCAGGCGCTGGCTACACCCTTCAGCTCAACAATCCGGCCTTGCTGGCAGAGCTGACAGGCGTGGAGGTGGTGGCTGACTTCAGAAGCCGGGATGTCGCTGCCGGTGGCCAGGGCTCACCGCTGGTGCCCGCATTTCATCAAAGTATTTTTGGCCGCGTGGACCGCACGGTTCTGGTGCTGAATCTGGGGGGTATTTCCAACCTGAGCGTTTTACCGCCTCCCGGCATGGGACCCGTGCTGGGTTTTGACTGCGGCCCCGGCAACGCCTTGATGGACGCCTGGTGCCAGCAACACACAGGCCAGCCTTTCGATGCAGGCGGCGTCTGGGCGGCCAGCGGCACGCTGATCCCTTCACTGTTGGCCAGCCTGCTGGACGAGCCCTACTTTGCAAAATTACCGCCCAAAAGTACCGGCAGGGATTTATTCAGCCTGTCCTGGCTGGCTCAAAAACTGGCACCCTTTGCAGCACACCGGCCTGAAGACATTCAAAATACATTGACCGAATTCACTGCTGTGGCATGTATCACGGGCGCTAGCAGCTATCAAAAAAATAGCAAGCAGCTTATCGTCTGTGGTGGCGGCACCTTCAACCTGCACCTCATGCAACGGCTGCAAGCGGGTTTGCCTGAAGTGCGGGTGGACGCCTCCAGCGAACACGGTCTGCCGCCCTTGCAAGTAGAAGCTGCCGCATTTGCGTGGCTGGCGATGCAGACCCAGCACCGATTGCCAGGCAATCTGTCAAGCGTGACCGGCGCTGCAGGCCCGCGTGTTCTGGGTGCGATTTATCCGGCTTGACACCCGTGAAGCAAAAAGCCGCCCTGAGGCGGCTTTTTTGGGTCAGAGACCCGATTCAGGACGAAAAGCTTGAGCCGCAGCCGCAGGTACTGGTGGCATTGGGGTTTTTGATCACAAATTGCGCACCTTCCAGGTCGTCTTTGTAATCAATCTCCGCGCCGACCAGGTACTGGTAGCTCATGGCGTCAATCAGCAAAGAAACACCATTTTTGGTCATGGTGGTGTCATCTTCGTTGGTAATTTCATCGAAGGTAAAACCATACTGAAACCCGGAGCAACCTCCGCCTTGTACAAACACGCGAAGCTTGAGGTCAGGATTGCCTTCTTCAGCAATCAGTTCTGCAACCTTGCTGGCGGCGCTGTCGGTAAAGACGAAAGGGGACGGCATTTCGGTCTGGATAATTTCAGCAACTGCACTCATGGGGAACTCCAATATTCAACAACAACCACTTAATACTACAGCAAATTGATCAACCATAACAGTGACGTGTGTTCGGGGTCATGATCCAATTTGTGAACTCAAGAACCTCTGTGGCTTGGCGATCAACTGTTACTGGCTGCCAGTTTCAAAACAGGTTTTTCTTCCAGCGCCATATGGGTAGGGCGTAACTGACCAAATATGACTGCACCCTGATGCATTTCAAGGGCTTTGTAAGACACATCGCCCGCTATGTTGGCCTTGGGCTGCAGCTCCAGCAGTTCTGAGGCGTGCACGGGGCCGATAACCCGCCCATTGATGACCACATGCTCTGCAAATATGCGGCCCGTGACAATGGCGGTTTCGCTAATGACCAAAATACTGGTGCCACCTTCGCTGGCCACGATGTCACCAATCACGTCGCCATCTATACGCAGGCCGTCCGTGAACTTGAGGCTGCCTTCAATGCAGGTGCCTTGCGCGATCAGACTTTTAATGGGAGGCTGCTTTTTTTTACCAAACATGCGGTGGTCCTTGACGTGACGGTCTGTTCAAAGTTTGAAGGTCTGCACGGAGCGGGTCACAGTGCCCTCAACTACCTTGGCAGTGACTGTTTTTACCACGGCCTGGGGCGGCAGATCAAGAAGTCCTTCAACGCGTCGGTACTGCTTGAACTGCAAAACCTGTGCACCACCGGGCAGATTGACCATCCAGGGCTTGCCCGCCAGAGTGCCGTTGATGGTCAGGTCCAGCTTGCCGTTGAAGTCCGGCGCGTTTTTGACCGGCTGAATCACCAGCACCTGCCACTTGAGCTGCGTTGCCGACAACAGCTCTGCCTGCAGACTGCGAATGGTTGCGCCGTCTGTACCACCGGCTGGCAGCAATTTTTCAAAAAATCCGAGGTCATCCCGCATCAGTCGGTTGTCGGACTCCAGTTGTTTGATCTGGATCGCCATTTTTTCCTGGGCGGCTTTTTCAGTCATGAGCAGGCTACCCGATGTATTGACCACGGTCTGTGCCTTGTCCCGGTCACTGCGCAGCGCGATGACTTCAGCACGCAGCTGTTTGAGCTCGTCTTTGGCATTTGTATCCAGCCCGGCAATACCCTTGCCAAACTCGAAAGCCCACAAGGCAATCGCTGCTGAAAAGCCCAGCATGAGCGCCCCCATGATCCAGCGTAGGGGCCAAGGCAGCGCACTGCGTACAGCCATACGCTGGGAACTGATGGTCAGGCGTCGGCGAAACAGTCTGAATTTCAAAACAGGTTTTCAAAAATAAGAGAACCGCATTGTGCGCCTATCCACTGTCCGCATGAAAAAAGCCGCCAGGCATAAAGCGTGGCGGCTTTTTTGGCATTCCTGCAGGCAGCCCGCAGGAACACAGGGCAGAGCGGATTAACGCTTGCTGAACTGCTTGCGACGGCGCGCTGAACGGAAACCGACCTTTTTACGCTCGACTTCACGTGCATCACGCGTAACAAAACCAGCCTGGCTCAGGGCCGGCTTGAGGGTTGCGTCATAGTCAATCAGCGCACGGGTGATGCCGTGGCGAATTGCACCGGCCTGGCCAGACTCGCCACCGCCGTGGACGTTGACCATGATGTCAAACGTCTCGACGTGGTTCGTCAGGAACAGGGGTTGGCGGCAGATCATGATCGACGTCTGGCGACCAAAGAACACTTGCACGTCCCGGTCGTTGATGGTGATCTTGCCAGTGCCTTTTTTGATGAACACGCGGGCGACGCTTGATTTGCGACGGCCCGTGCCATTGTTCCAGTCACCAATCATTTGGCTACTCCTGCGATGTCCAGCACTTTAGGCTGTTGGGCGGTGTGCGGGTGCTCAGCGCCACCGTAAACCTTTAGTTTTTTGATCATGGCATAGCCCAGAGGGCCTTTTGGCAGCATGCCCTTGACGGCTTTTTCCAAAGCGCGGCCAGGATGCTTGGCTTGCATGTCGCGGAAATTGGTGGCTGTGATGCCGCCGGGATAGCCGGAATGGCGGTAGTAAATCTTGTCAGTTGACTTGGCGCCGGTGACACGCAGCTGGGCTGCGTTGATGATGACAATGAAGTCACCGGTATCGACGTGGGGCGTGTAAATGGCCTTGTGTTTGCCGCGTAAACGGAGAGCAACTTCGCTGGCTACTCGTCCGAGGACCTTATCGGTCGCGTCAACCACAAACCACTCGTGCACCACATCAGCAGGTTTTGCGCTGAAGGTTTTCATGAGTTTTCTCTTTTAAAGAAGGGTTTGTCGGGCTCTTTTCTACGGTCGGCGTTCTTCTGGTGAGAACCTCTTAGGTAGCAAATTGATGCTGACATCAAGGCAGGCATTGAGCCAGCGCTGCGTCTGCAACACCTTCGCCGCGGAACCACATGTGCGCTGCGAAGCCCCTGATTATATGAAAAATCAGCTACTTACGTCAACTTTCGATGCTTTGGGTGCTGGTTCACTTTGAATGAGGGCTGTTACAAAAGAATTCAGCGAGGAAATTGATGAGACCCCCGGACACGCCCATGCAAACGCTGTCGTTTGGCCTTTTATCGACATTCATTCAATCCATTGACCACCTTTTTTGCCGTTTGTCTGAGAACCAGGGGAAAGCCATAGAACAGGAAATGGTTCTGTATATACAATGCCTTAAATGAAAAATCTAGTTGTTTCTGAACTTGTTCTGAACAAGATTATCACCAGTCACAATGTGACTATTGCAGAAGTTGGACAATGCTTTCTCAATAGAAATAGAAGATTGCTAGTTGACAATCGCATACTGACAAAGACCAACCCGCCCACACTTTGGTTTATTGCTGACACAAACAATGTAAGAACTTTGAAGATTGTGTATATACAAAATGGACTACAAGTTCATCTGAAAACGGCTTACGAGCCCAATGAGGTAGAGACGGCAATCTATCTTAAATATGGCAGCAGGGCTTAACTTAAATGGAGAACGATATGGCTACCGCAAAGATCAAGGACACCCCCGAAGCTTGGGACAGTGGTGCATTAGGTCGAGAAGAGCAGTTTGTAGCAGTGGCTGATGAGTCACATGAAGCTGCACTGCAAGAGGCCTTAGAGATGCAGGCAATTTCGCTGCGTCTACCCAAGGAACTGATACGTCAGTACAAGTTAATAGCTGGCTACCACGGCGTTGGCTATCAACCTCTTATGCGAGATGTCATGACTCGCTTTGTCAAAAGTGCGCTTAAGGAAATCCTTGAGGAGCAGGTGAAAGCTGAGGAGGCGAAGCCCATGCGTAAACCCTTGGTGCCGCTCAAGATGGCCGCTTAAGCCGGTATCTTCAAAAGTCCCGCTTCGGCGGGGTTTTTATTGCCCCATCGTGTCCGTCATCATCACAATGTCCTCCATGCTCCAGAGGTA
>JBBRMH010000125.1:0-11659 GCA_038230935.1 Burkholderiales bacterium
GCATCGGCACCGAGCAACTTCCTGAGCTTTAACGTCGATGCCCAGAAAAAAGCCATCGAGACCAAGGGCGAAAGCATCGCGCGTGGCATCGCCAATTTGCTGCATGACCTCCAGCAGGGCCACATGTCCATGACCGACGAGAGCCTGTTTGAGGTGGGCAAAAACGTGGCGACCACCGAGGGCGCGGTGGTGTTTGAAAACGAATTTTTCCAGCTGATCGAATACAAGCCACTGACCCCCAAAGTCTATGAAAAACCTTTCTTGCTGGTGCCGCCCTGCATCAACAAGTTTTACATCCTTGATTTGCAGCCCGAAAATTCCCTGATTCGCTACGCTGTCAGCCAGGGCCACCGCACGTTTGTTCTGAGCTGGCGCAACCCTGACGCGTCCATGTCGGGCAAAACCTGGGACGACTACATTGAGCATGCGGCCATCAAGGCGATCAACGTGGTGCAGGAGATCACCGGCTCAGAAACCGTCAACACATTGGGCTTTTGTGTTGGCGGTACGATTTTGGCAACCGCTCTGGCGGTATTGGCGGCAGACGGTGGAAAACCTGCGGCCAGCGTCACGCTGCTCACGTCGCTTTTAGACTTTACAGACACCGGCATTCTGGACATCTTCATTGACGAGACCACCGTCAGCCAGCGCGAGTCTGAAATGGGCAAGGGCGGCTTGCTCAAGGGCCAGGACCTGGCCTCGACCTTCAGCTTTTTGCGTCCAAACGACCTGGTGTGGAATTACGTGGTCGGCAATTACCTCAAGGGCGAGACGCCGCCACCTTTTGACCTGCTCTACTGGAACAGCGACTCGACCAACCTGCCTGGCCCGTTTTACGCCTGGTATTTGCGCAACACCTACTTTGAAAACAACCTCATCAAACCCGGCAAAACCACGGTGTGCGGGCAGGAGGTTGACTTGCGCAAGATTGACAGCCCGGTGTATTTATACGGCTCGCGGGAAGACCACATCGTGCCGATTGGCGGCGCTTATGCATCGACCCAGCAGTTACCGGGTAAAAAGCGTTTTGTCATGGGCGCATCGGGCCACATTGCCGGCGTGATCAACCCGCCCGCCAAAAACAAGCGAAGTTACTGGACCAACGACGCCTTGCCTGCCAACAAGTTTCCGGCACTGCAGACTGAATGGCTGAAAACCGCCACTGAACACCCCGGCAGCTGGTGGACCGACTGGTCTGGCTGGCTCAAGGACCACGCTGGCAAACAGATCGCGGCACCCCAAGCCTATGGCAGCCGCAAACACAAGGCCATTGAGGCCGCACCCGGGCGCTATGTCAAGGCCCGTGCATGAACAGCTAAATACTTTGACCGCAGAGGCGCAGAGAACGCAGAGGACCGCAGAGAAAAAATTTGTCTGTTTTCCAGGCTCTGGCTTGATACCTCTGCGTTCTCTGCGTCTCTGTGTTGATTGAACCCCGTCTCTTTTCTTCTCCCGTCATTAAAAAGGAAATTCAGCATGGAAGACATCGTTATCGTTGCAGCAGGCCGCACTGCGGTGGGCAAATTTGGGGGCGCATTGGGCAAAACGCCTGCCACAGAGCTGGGCGCTGCGGTCGTCAGGGCGGTTCTGGCCCGCTCTGGCCTGTCAGCTGAGCTGATCGGTGAAGTCATCATGGGCCAGGTATTGACCGCAGGCGTGGGCCAGAACCCGGCGCGGCAGACCGTGCTCAAGGCAGGTTTGCCACAAGGTGTGCCAGGGCTGACCATCAACGCGGTGTGCGGCTCCGGCCTGAAGGCTGTGATGCTGGCTGCGCAGGCTGTGGCCACCGGCGACAGCGAGATCGTGATTGCAGGTGGCCAGGAGAGCATGAGTCTGTCACCCCATGTGCTCAACGGCTCGCGTGAAGGCCAGCGCATGGGCGACTGGAAGATGGTCGATTCGATGATTGTCGATGGCCTGTGGGACGTGTACAACCAGTACCACATGGGCATCACGGCTGAAAACGTGGCCAAAAAATACGGTATTTCACGCGAAGCGCAAGACGCCCTGGCTCTGGCCAGCCAGACCAAAGCCGCTGCCGCGCAAGACGCAGGCAAGTTCAAGGACGAGATCGTGCCGTTCTCGATTGCCCAGAAAAAGGGTGACCCGATTGTGTTTGCAGCTGACGAGTTCATCAACCGCAAAACCAGCGCCGAAGTGCTGGCCGGTTTGCGCCCCGCGTTTGACAAGGCCGGAGGTGTGACTGCCGGCAATGCATCGGGCCTGAACGATGGCGCAGCTGCCGTGATGGTCATGACGGCCAAAAAAGCCGCCGCCCTGGGTCTGACGCCCCTGGCCCGCATTGCCAGCTACGCCACCACGGGGCTGGACCCGGCCTTCATGGGCATGGGGCCGGTACCCGCTTCAACCAAGGCGCTGGCTCGCGCAGGCTGGCAAGCGCAAGACCTCGATGTGCTGGAAATCAACGAAGCGTTTGCCGCGCAGGCCTGCGCTGTCAACCAGGAGATGGGCTGGGACACCAGCAAGGTCAACGTCAATGGCGGCGCGATTGCCATTGGTCACCCGATTGGCGCGTCGGGTTGCCGCATTCTGGTCACGCTGCTGCACGAGATGGTACGCAGCAACGCCAAAAAAGGCATTGCCAGCCTGTGCATCGGCGGCGGCATGGGGGTTGCCCTAACACTGGAGCGCTGAGTTTCAGGTGAAAATACCCTGCAGCCCAATTAAAACGGGCGCAACCAGCTATTTAATTCATAGCACACATCGTCAAAAAAGGAAAACACTGTGTCCAACAAAGTAGCTTATGTCACCGGCGGTATGGGCGGCATCGGAACCGCCATTTGCCAGCGCCTGGCCAAAGACGGCTTCACCGTCATCGCCGGTTGCGGCCCCACGCGTGACTTCACCAAGTGGATTGACGAGCAAAAAGCGCTGGGCCACACCTTCTACGCCTCTGTCGGCAATGTCGGCGATTGGGAATCGACCGTTGAAGCATTCGACAAGGTCAAAAAAGAACACGGCCCGGTCAGCGTGCTGGTCAATAACGCCGGTATCACGCGTGACGGCCAGTTCCGCAAAATGAGCAAGGCTGACTGGGACGCGGTGATTTCGACCAACCTCAACAGCATGTTCAACGTGACCAAGCAGGTCATTGAAGACATGGTGACCGCCAACTTTGGCCGCATCATCAACATCAGCTCGGTCAATGGCCAAAAAGGCCAGTTTGGTCAGGTGAATTACTCCACAGCCAAAGCCGGTTTGCATGGCTTTACCATGGCACTGGCGCAGGAAGTTGCCTCCAAGGGCGTGACCGTCAACACCGTCAGCCCAGGCTACATCGGCACCGACATGGTCAAGGCCATTCGCCCGGACGTGCTGGAGAAAATCGTCGCCGGCGTGCCTGCCAAGCGCCTGGGTCAGCCGGAAGAGATCGCCTCCATCATTTCATGGATTGCGTCCGACGAGGGCGGTTACGCCACGGGTGCCGACTTCTCGCTCAATGGCGGTTTGCACATGGGTTAATGCCCGGTGCCATTGAGTAAAAAAGCCCGCAATTTGCGGGCTTTTTTTGTGGCTGACTGGCCTTATTGATCCGGCCTTGTGAAGTCTGAACCCCGTTGTCCGTTCGCCCTGAGCTTGTCGAAGGGTTTCCCAGTACCAGCGAGGCTTCAACCCTTCGACAAGCTCAGGACAGACCAGGCTCAGCCTGAACGGAAAATGGCCACTTCATTGGGCCGGATCACCAGGCGAATCGGTTCGCTGATGGAAGACGCCATGACTACCGGGTGTTTTTGATGGCGCAGGTATTCCAGCCAAACAGGGAATACGGCGGGCACCAGCCAATGGCTGCCGTTGCCAGTGGAATGACCCCCAGATAGCCCCACCAGCCCACGGTATCGGTGGCAGCCAGTGCGATCAGGACGAGGCCGATAACAGCGCGCAGAATGCGGTCGATACCGCCTACATTTTTAGTCATGACTGTCTCCTTGAGGTGGCTGATGAATGTTTCAGGCCTTCATTAGGCAACCAGAACTGCGGGTATTGACTGATGCAGATCAAGGCTGATCCATTCCACCCGCCAGATCATCCAGAATCGGGCAGTCTGGCCGCTCGTCCCCGTGGCAATGCGCCAGCAGGCTTGTCAATGTGCGCTGCATCGCCTGCATGTCCTGAATGCGCTGGTTTAGCTCATGCACGTGTTTTTGTGCAATCTGCTTGACGCTGGCACTGGCCCGGCGGCGGTCATGCCAGAGGCTCACCAGCTCGGCAATTTCAGCCATTGAAAAGCCCAGCGCCCGCCCCCGCCTGATGAACTGCAGGGTGCGCACGTCGGCTTCGCTGTATTGCCGGTAACCGCTGTCAGTACGCCCCACCCGGGCCAGCAGGCCAAGTGATTCGTAGTGCCGAACCATGCGCGCCGACACGCACGACAAGCGCGCTGCCGTGCCAATCGCCACGGGCCAAAGGGTAGGCGCACCCGCCATGGCTGTGGTCATGCGGCGACGGCGTAACCTTCTTCGGTCATTGCCTGGCTGAGCAGCGCGCGCTCCTGGCTGGATTCGACATCGACCCGGTTGGCGCTGCGGTCGATGGTGACCTGCGCTTGCGGGTCCACCTGTTTCAAGGCGCGGGTGACTGCTTTTTCGCAGTGGCCACAGGTCATGCCGGTCACGGTAAAAGTCTGGATCATTTGAAATACTCCGGTGGAGGGGTTAAAAAAATAGGCATGAAGAGCCCAATACACAACACAGTTTGCACCTTGCCATTGTGAGAAGGTCAAGCACCTTGCTTACCGCCCTGTTCGCGGCAAGGCTGAAACGCATTCATGCTTGACCTTGCCACCGTGTGAAGCATTACGCTATATGGATGACAACTACCCTATCCGTCAACGCCGCCAGCGCCTTGCCTGCTTCCACACCACCGCTGGACATCGGCATTGGCGGTATGACCTGTGCGTCCTGCGTCGCCCGGGTTGAAAAAGCCCTGAAAAAAGTCCCCGGCGTGCAAACTGCCACGGTGAACCTCGCGACCGAATCTGCGCGCGTTGTTTATGCGCCTGCCGACCAGATGGAAGCCCGTCTGCGCCGCGCCGTACGCCATGCAGGCTACGAGCCACGCGCCGCCAGCGCCGCCATTGACGCACCCGACGCTTCACCGTGGGCCGGTTTCATGCCTGTGGGCATTGGGATGGCGCTGTCGTTGCCGCTGGTGCTGCCGATGCTGGGCGACCTGTTTGGCCAGCACTGGATGCTGCCGCCGCTGTGGCAGTTTTTGCTGGCCACGCCCGTACAGTTTGTGCTGGGCGCACGCTTTTACAAAGCCGCCTGGGGTGCGGTCAAAGCCTGGTCAGGCAACATGGATTTGCTGGTGGCGCTGGGCACCACCGCTGGCTGGGCGCTGTCGATGTGGCTGTGGCTGACATCGGATGCCGACGCCATGGTGCATCTGTATTTTGAAGGCTCTGCCGTGGTCATCACGCTGGTGCTGCTGGGCAAATGGCTGGAGGCGCGCGCCAAGCGGCAAACCACGTCTGCCATTCGCGCATTGCATGCCCTGCGGCCCGATGTGGCGCATTTGATCGGTGTCGATGGCGAGGTCGATGTGCCGGTGGCCGAGGTGCTGGTCGGCGACCGCATCGTGGTCAAGCCCGGCGAGCGCTTTCCGGTCGATGGCAGCCTGCTTGAAGGCATGACGCAGGTGGATGAGTCGATGCTGACCGGCGAGCCCTTGCCGGTCGCCAAGGAAACCGGGGGCAAACTCACGGGTGGCTCCATCAATGGCGAAGGCCGTGTGGTGATGCAGGTGGCAGCCGTTGGCAGTCAGACCGTGCTTGCCCGCATCATTGCCCTGGTTGAAGATGCCCAGGCCGCCAAAGCCCCGATTCAGCGCCTGGTGGACAAAATCAGCGCCGTGTTTGTGCCCGTGGTGCTGGTGATTGCACTGGCCACCTTGATGGGCTGGTGGCTCACGGGCCATGCGTTTGAAGTGGCGCTGATTCACGCGGTGGCAGTGCTGGTGATTGCCTGCCCCTGTGCGCTGGGGCTGGCCACACCTGCTGCCATCATGGCGGGCACCGGCGTGGCAGCTAAAAACGGCATTTTGATCAAGGACGCCCAGGCGCTGGAGCTGGCGCACAAGGTCGATGTGGTGGCTTTTGACAAAACCGGCACGCTGACAGTGGGCCAGCCCAAGCTGACAACGCTGCTCGTGCCGCTGGGAGCAGAAAATATGGACGGCATGGAGGCGCTGCACATGGCCGCCAGCCTGCAAAGCGGCAGTGAACACCCGCTGGCAAGAGCTGTGATCAACGATGCCAAGCAAAAAGCGGTAGTCATCCTTGCGCCCTCTGACGTCAGCGCCGTGCCCGGCCGGGGCACCGAGGGCAGGGTGGGCACGCGCACTTTTTTAATCGGCAGCCTGCGCTGGATGGACGAGCTGAAGGTGGACACCAGCAGCCTGGCCACCCAGGCCGCCGCGTTGCAAAGCCAGGGCGCGACGGTGTCAGCCATGGCCGAGCGTACGGCAGAGGGTTTGCACTTGCGGGCACTGATGGCTTTTGGCGACGAACCCAAGCCCGGCGCCATGCAGGCACTGGCCGAACTGCGTGCCCGTGGCATCAAAACTGTGATGATTTCCGGTGACAACCGGGGCGCGGCCGTTGCCATGGCCCGCCGTCTCGGCCTGAGGCCAGAAGCTGGCGAAGTCATGGCCGAGGTGCTGCCCGGCGACAAGGCAGCGCGGGTGATCGCTCTCAAGGAAGGCGGGCACACCGTGGCCATGGTGGGTGATGGCGTCAACGACGCGCCCGCACTGGCTGCCGCAGATGTGGGCATGGCCATGGGCAACGGCACTGACGTGGCCATGCACGCAGCAGGCATCACACTGATGCGCGGTGACCCGCTGCTGGTAGCGGCAGCGCTGGACATATCCGACCGCACCGTCGCCAAAATCCGCCAGAACCTGTTCTGGGCCTTTGCCTACAACGCCGCTGGCATACCGCTGGCCGCACTGGGTTTTTTGAACCCGGTACTGGCCGGTGCCGCCATGGCCATGAGTTCGGTCAGTGTGACGGGCAATGCACTGCTGCTCAAGCGCTGGAAGATGAAAAAATAAAAGCGGTTGAGTCACTGATGCTGGGCAAAGTGCA
This sequence comes from Burkholderiales bacterium, assembly GCA_038230935.1. GTDB lineage: Bacteria > Pseudomonadota > Gammaproteobacteria > Burkholderiales > Burkholderiaceae_C > Polaromonas. The sequence continues at coordinate 7,109 of JBBRMH010000125.1, forward strand.
GGCGTTGTGTGTCGTTCTGGTTGAGTCTATCGTGCTGAAAATGGCCACCTGCGCCTGTTTTTCGCACCGCATTGCAAGATAACTCAGCTCGAACCTGTGGTTTTGAAAGAGGCTCAACAGTACCGGCTTTGCACAGCGCTGCGCAATTGGACCCAGCACTCACCCTTACCGTGGTGTATCTTCAAAGTCCAACTTAACCGAGAGCATCTTCCATGAGCATGGGTCACTTTGCATACGCCAACAACAGCATCCGCTTTTTGGCGGTACCAACTTTAGACAAGCAACCCTTCGCTGTGTGCGGCGTGCCTTTCGATGGTGCCGTCACCAACCGGCCCGGTGCGCGGTTTGGCCCGCAAGAAATTCGCAGGGCCAGCCTGATGCTGTGCGATGGTATTCACCCGCACTTCAACGTCGCTGCAGGAGACCATCTGGGCGATGCCGGCGATATGCGTTTGCCCAATGCTTCACCCTTGAGCGAAGTACGTGTGCATATTGAACAACAAGCTGCGGCGTTGATGGCACAGCATCATTGTGTATTTCTGGGTGGAGACCATTCCGTTACCCTGCCATTGCTGCGTGCGGCCAAAAAGCGTTATGGCCAGTTGGCGCTGGTTCACTTTGATGCGCATTGCGACACCTGGACAGACCACTTTGGTGAACCCAGCGGCCATGGCACCTGGACTTATGAAGCGCTCAAAGAGGGTTTGGTTGACCCGCTTAAAACCGTGCAAATCGGCCTGCGCTCAAGCGGTGAACGGTCAGCGCGGGAGTATGTGAAAGACCAGGGCGGCCTGATCTGCACGGCCCGCGACTTGCGCGGCAAAGACGGTGCCAGCCTGAACAGTATTCTGGATGAAATCCGCGCCCGTATAGGCCATACGCCCTGCTATATGTCGCTTGATATCGACTGTCTTGACCCCGCCTTTGCGCCGGGTACTGGCACGCCCGAGCCAGGTGGCATGACGAGCGCGCAGGCATTTACCTTCGTGGAAGAACTGGCTGGCCTTGATTTTGTTGGCATGGACTGCATGGAAGTCGCTCCCGCTTACGACCATGCTGAGCTGACGTCCAACGTCGCAGCCCAGCTGGTCTGGACTTACCTGTGCGGTCAAATCGCCAAACACCCGAGTCAGGCGTGCTCTTAAACTCAGATACCCAGCTTAACCGCAGCAGCTACTACGAGGCAAGTTGCGAGCGTGGCCCTGTGCTGGCGTCTTTGCAAGGGGACATCACGGCTGATGTTGTTGTCATTGGTGCCGGGTTTGCCGGGCTGTCGGGCGCGCTGCACCTGGCTGAGCGGGGTTACAAAGTGGTGGTGCTGGAGGCTGACCGTGTTTGCAGTGGTGCCTCTGGGCGTAATGGTGGCCAGGCGATTGTTGGCTATTCATCGGGGCAGCAGCCTTTTGAGGCGCAGCTTGGCAAAGACACGGCCCGCCAGGCCTGGGACATGTCGATTGAGGCGCTTGACCTGATTGACCAGCGCATCGCCAGGCACCAGATTGACTGCGACCGCGTCAAAGGTTACCTGACCACAGCCATATCGCCGAAGAAGGCGAGGTCTTTGGTGCAGGAAACAGAAAGTCTGGAACGTCACTATGGTTTTAAAAGCACGTTGGTGTACGCAGAAGATGTGCTGGCCTATATCGACAGCAAGCGCTACGTTGCAGCGGCGTTCGATGAGGTTTCAGGGCACTTGCACCCGCTCAAATACGGGCTGGGGCTTGCACGGGCGGCCCAGGCAGCAGGCGTGGTGATTTTTGAAGGCTCTGCGGTGACCGGCCTGCATCGCGGTACAACGCTGACAGCCAAAACCAGCCGTGGCACTGTACGCGCCCAATTTGCGTTGCTGGCTGGCAACTATGGCCTGGCCGAACTTGGCCCGCAGATTGCCCCTGAAATCAGCCCGCACATCATGCCAGTGGGTACCTACATGGTCGCAACCGAGCCATTAGACCCAGGCTTGCGCGCCAAACTGATTCCTGGCAATGCAGCGGTTTGCGACAACGAATTTATTCTTGATTACTTTCGCTTCAGCGCGGACCATCGCCTGCTGTTTGGCGGGCGCGTCAGCTACAGCACCATGACGCCATCGAACCTGAAGGAAACCATGCGTCAGCGCATGCTAAAGGTGTTCCCAGCCTTGTCACAAACCCGCATGGACCATGTTTGGGGCGGCTTTGTGGACATCAGCATGAACCGCGCCCCCGATTTTGGCCGCGTCGCTGACAACATTTACTACCTGCAAGGCTTCAGTGGTCATGGCGTGGCGGCGACCGGGCTGGGCGGCAAGCTGGTCGCAGAGGCCATTGCTGGCCAGGCTGAGCGCTTTGACGTGTTTGCCAAGCTCAAACACCATAATTTCCCTGGCGGGCGCTGGCTGCGCATGCCAAGTCTGGTGCTGGGCACGGCATTTCACAGGCTGCGTGAGGCGTTTTAAAGCCAAAGTGCTGTCTGCCCCTGTAGTTGTATGCCTGAGCTGCTATAAAAACTATAGTAAAAAATCATCAACGACTGGCGACTGGCACCTTCCAGCGCGCCAGCGCATCCAGAATATAGCCTGCCAGCAGCGGGGCTTTCTTGTTAATGTGTGCCAGCGTGGCATAACCGTACCCAATGACCAGGCCGCGCGCGTCCTGCCGCGCAATACAGTACCCTGACAAGGCCCGCACCGTGAGCCCTTGCCGGTTAATGTGCTGCGCCAGGGCCTGGTCGTCCAGTGTCTGGGGCAGTCGCACGCACAGGTGCAGGCCTTGCTCGGCACCAGTGATGGAGGCGTGTTCACCCAGGCATGGCTTGAGTCCGTCAAGCAGGCTTTGACGGCGCTGGGCATAGCTGATGCGGGCCTTGCGCAATGCGGCGGTAAAGTGCCCCATCTCAATGAACTCTGCCAGCGCTGCCTGCAGTGGCATTTGTCCCGGACGGTTCAGGTCGTAATGGGCCTGGTGAAAAGCGCCGATCAAAGCTTTGGGCACCACCAGATACGCCAGCTTGAGCCCTGGGTACAAAACCTTGGAAAAAGTCCCCATATAAAGGACGCGATCATCCCTGTCCAGCCCTTCTAATGACGACACGGGTGGCCCGCTGAAGCGAAACTCACTGTCGTAGTCGTCCTCCAGTATCCAGGCCTGATGCTCACGCGCCGTTTGCAGCAGCTGTTTGCGCCGCGCCAGTGACATCACGGCGCCGGTGGGGTACTGGTGCGACGGCGTGACATACACCAGCCTGGGCCGGACCACCTCGTCTGCAGGCGTGGGCGCAATGCCCTGGGCATCTACCGCTACCGGATGCAAGTGCAGGCCGCTGGCGCTCAAGGCTTGAACGGCACCCCAGTAGGCCGGGTCTTCTATCCATATCGTGTCGCCATGGTCCGCCAGCAAATGCGCGCAAAGCGCAATCGACTGCTGCGTGCCGGAGGTGATCAGCACCTGGTCCGCATCCAGCTGCACACTGCGAAATACCCGTAAATAGTCCGCCACTGCACGGCGCAAAGGCGCATAGCCGCCCGCTGAGCTGTAGTCCAGCATGTCCGGGTAGCTCATGCGCCAGTGCTTGTTTTGCAGGCGTTGCCAAAGCGCAGTCGGGAAGGCGCTGAAGTCCGGAATGGCTTGAGTGAACGGCTGCACTTCAAGTCGGTCGGCGGTGTAATTGCCCGCCAGGGCCATACCCCGCCGAGACAGCGCCGGTTGATAGGTGGCTGTGTGCAGTCTCGCTTTGGGCGTGGCCTTGGGCACGCTGTCGCTGACATAAGTGCCGCTGCCCACTTTGCTGGTCAGGTAGCCTTCAACCGTCAACTGGTTCAAAGCTGCCACCACCGTATTGCGCGACAGGCCAAGGTCCTGGGCCAGATCGCGGCTGGACAGCAGGCGTTCGCCAGCCGGCAAATGGCCGTCCAGGATGACCCGGCGCAGAGCCTCATAGAGTTGGCGATGCAGCGGAAGAGCCCCCGCGCTGCCAAGCCTGGTCAATTCAGAAAGTAAAAATTCCGACAACATGACATTTTTTCTGCAAAGTATTTTGAGCACATCGTTAAAAGTGGCACCATAAACGGCATTTAAATGGTACCTTTTTAAAACCAATACTAAACCATCATCATGGCTTTAGCATTCAGAGCGATCAGGTGCTCCAGGACAACCCAAGCAGACTGAACATGGCCGATATGACAACTGATCTCTCCAGCGCAATGGCACCTGTTTTGGTGTGGCTCCCGGCCGACCACCGCGTGCTTGATCCAGACAGCGAACCGATGTCGGCTCTGGTGCTGGGCGACAAATACGCCCGTGCTATCAAAGTCTGTGCACGGGCTCAACCCGTGGTTTTTCCGCTGGCAGACGCTGCCCAGATTCCTCATCTGCTCAGTCTGGTCGATGGTGTCATGCTCACCGGTTCTCCGTCCAACGTACACCCATCCCATTTCAACGAGGCCCTGGCCGACCCATCCCTGCCGCTGGACCCGGCCCGTGACGCACTCACAGTGCCCCTGGTGACCGCATGCGTGAGGGCCGGCGTTCCCTTGCTGGGGGTGTGTCGCGGTTTTCAGGAAATCAATGTGGC